>JAKAHE010000121.1 GCA_021815285.1 Nitrospirota bacterium | reverse complement strand
ATGAAGATGTTGTTTAAGTCTACCGGAGTAAGCCCCGCGGCGAGGATTACTTCCACGGGGACTGTGGTGGTGAATCCGATTTTTCCCATCATCGGGAATTCTACGTTGAGCGGCGCTTAAAGTCAATAAAATTGAAGGGATAATCGGAATATTGTTGCGAACGCACAGGGGATGGAGTAAATTAAGACATGCGCCGGCTGATCACAACTCTTCTTCTCCTTGCGGTAATTGCCGTCTCCGGATGCGCCCATAGCCAGAGGACGGCAGTGTCTCCGGTGCGGAGCGCGCCCTGCAATATCCTCAAGGAGCTTTCCGCCGCCAGAAAAACGGTCTGGGTGGCCGCATATGGAATCCATTTTCCGGCGATTGTCAGAGAGCTTGTGAAGCTCCATAAATCCGGCGTAAGCGTTGTGGTCTACCTCGACCGGCGCTCCGCGATGTCTAAAAGCACTCCAATCTATATCCTCTTAAACGGCGACATACGTGTCCTCGTAAAAAAGAAAAATGCGCTGAACAACAGGTATATGATTATCGACGGCAAAGAGGTGATCGCCGGTTCCTACGACTTCTCACCGGGCGCCCGGCGGCGGGACGACAGCCCGGAAGTCATAAGGAACAGCCCGGAACTCGTCAGACTGTTTTCGGACGATTTCCAGAAGATGCTCGCCGCGGCGGAGCTGTGAGGGTTAGTTAGCCGCTAAATGAAAGATATGGGACGTGCCCCGGATTTCTCAATTTTGGGAAAGGAATTAAGATGAATGGTTTAAAACAAAAACTGCATAAATTATACCGGAACAACACGCTGAGGTACTGGTTCACAACATCCACCATTTACACCATGTCCTCGGTTTGTCCGTTTTGCGGCAAGCAAATATGTCCGACCAATTTCGGTATCTCGGCAATAGTCGGCGGTTTTTTCGCGCTGGGTATTAATTTCAGGGCAGGTATCCGGTTTATCGGCCATTTATTCCGGAGAAATTCCTGTGAATGCGGGCACGACGGCTGTCTCCATCAAGACGCCGGGCACGACCAGACCGAACCGAGCCCCATTCCATTACATGTGCCGACCGACGGAGCCTCTCACCCAACGTAAGAAATTTTAGAAAATAGTGTCACATCCCCATTTTCAATAAGGCGCGCTAAATGAAAAAATAGGGGTGTGTCCTTATTTTTGAAATATGGGTTTTTACGGGTTCGCTTCGGGCGTTTTTGGGGGTTCCGGAGCGTGATTTCGGGGTAGTTTAAGTGGGCAGGGGAGACGGAAAAATGACGGGCCGTCCGACAATTGCATACATAGATTTGTCCGCGCTGGCGCATAACCTCTCCGAGGTGCGAAGGTGCGCAAGTGGCCGGAAAATATTGGGAATCGTTAAGGCGGACGCCTACGGACACGGGGCGGTACAGTGCGCAAGGACGCTTGTCTCGGAAGGCGTGGACATGCTCGGCGTCGCCCTGGCAGAGGAAGGCGCGGAACTCAGAAAAGCCAATATTACCAATGAGATACTTGTGCTCGGCGGGGTGTTCGAGCAGCAGGCGGACGAACTGCTTGAGTATGACCTGACCCCCGCCGTATATACCACAATCCAGGCGGAATCCTTCTCCCGGGCCGCCTTGAATGCTGGTAAAATCCTGCCCGTGCATGTCAAAATAGATACGGGAATGGGCCGCGTGGGAATAACGCCGGAAGACTCGGTGGACTTTGTCCTGTCAATCTCCAGGATGCCGGGGCTGAAGGTCATGGGGCTTATGACGCACCTCTCCGACGTGGCAGAAAAAGATAAATCTTTCGCGGAGTTGCAGGTGGAGCGCTTCAATATGGTGATGCGGCGGCTTAAAGACGAGGGCATCGAAATACCTCTCGCGCACGCATCCGGAAGCGCCGCCGTGATAGATTTCGCCGCCGCGCATTTCAACATGGTGCGTCCCGGCATAATGCTCTACGGCTGCTATCCATCTGAAGATTTGCGGAGCCTTGTTGATCTCAGGCCCGTGATGGCCCTTAAGACGAAGATAATGCACATCAAAACCGTCGCCCCGGGCACTCCGATAAGCTATGGCCGGACGTTCTATACGAAAAAAGAGAGCATTATCGCCACCCTGCCCATAGGTTATGCGGACGGCCTGAGCCGCCGTTTATCCAACCGTGGCTCTGTCTTAATCGGCGGGAAGCGCTGTCCGATCGTCGGGACCGTATGCATGGACATGGTAATGGTGGACGTAAGCGGCGTGCCCGGCGCGAAGGTCTTTGATGAAGCGGTAATTATCGGCAGGCAGGGAAAAGAGGAAATCACAGCGGAGGAAGTAGCGGAACTCCTCGGCACTATTTCATACGAGGTGCTCTGCAACGTCAGCAAGCGGGTGGGGCGGGAATATTACTCTCGTGAAGTTTAAATCCTGATCGCGGCTGTTACCGGGGTCAAAGTTTACGCGGCTCCGGACGTGGTAGGATGTTTTCCGCGAAAAAACGATTATGTTATTACAGAAATGATCCGTCGTGAGAATGATTGCACGGAAGACGTAATATGGCAATCGAAAAATGGAGCGTAGCTTCACCGACTCGAAGGTTTCCTTTTCGCTTAAGGAAGAAGGCGGATGCCTTTGGGTAAATTTCCACAGGATGATCAGAAAACAGGGGCAGATATGAAAATTCCGAGAAAGAAGCTTGTAATCGGCGCAGTCGTCATCCTTGTGGCGGCGTTCGTCGCGATAAAGATATTTTCCCCGCTCCGAGCCGGGTGCGTATCTCCGCAAAGGCGCCGTCTCGTCCAGGAGGTTTTCGGCACCGGCACTGTCGAGGCCAGGGTGCTCGTATCAGAGGGCAGCAAGATTACCGGCAGGGTAACGAAACTTTACGTAGACCAGGGCGATGTCGTAAAAAAAGGGCAGCTCCTGGCAACTCTCGAAAGCGACGACCTTCAGGCCCTCGTAAAACAGGCCTCTGACACGCAGAAAAAAAGCCTTTCAATGGAATCGGCAGCCAAAGACGACCTCGCGCGGGCGCAGGCGGCCTCCGATGCTGCGGACGCCGCATTGCTTAAATCAGAGGCCGCGCTGAAGCTTGCAGGACAGACGTTGAAAAGATACGTGGAGCTTTTTAAAAAGGGAATCATTGCAAGGCAGGACCTGGACGAAAAACAGGACGATTATGACGAGGCCCTGCGGCAGAGAGACAATTTAAAAGCCCAGAAGGCTGCGGCGCATGCCGATATGGAGCGAGTGGAAAATACGCTTAATGCCGCAAGGCACGATACGAAGGCCCAGGCTGCATCATCGAGCTACGCCATGGCAAAGCTCGCCGATTCGTTCGTCAGGGCGCCAATGGACGGCGTTGTGGTAAGCAGGGATGCGGAGGAAGGAGACGCCGTCGTCCCGGGAACGCCGATATTTCACATAGCCGACCCTGATACCGTGTGGGTAAAGGCCAACATCGACGAAGCGCAGGGCGGAGGAATATCACTGGGCAATCCGTCTATGATTTTTCTGAGGACGGACAGGAAACATCCCGTAGCGGGCAAGGTCGAACGCATAGGCGAAGAATCCGACAGGGTGACAGAGGAGATGGAAGTTGACGTCCATTTTCCGCTCAGGGATAAGCGCGTCCTGCACCTGGGCGAGCAGGCGGACGTTTATGTAAAAGGCCGCGAGAAAGACTGCATATCCGTGCCGTCCGCATGCGTTACCGTCAGGAACGGAAAGGAAGGCGTATTTGTCGCCAGAGGAGGCCGGGCGCGCTTTGTGCCCGTAAAAATCGGAATCTGGACACACGACTACGCGGAGACGCCGGGCCTGACCGATAACGAAAAAGTAATACTGCTCGACCGCGGCCTCGAGGCAAAGCTCGTGGACGGCATGAGAATAAAAATTGTCTCCGCGCCATCAATAGGCGGCAGATAATGATAGACCTCGCGGTAAAAGATATAAGCCACAGCCCGAGGCGGTTCATATTCACATGTTTCGGCATCGGTATGCTCCTGATGGTTGTAATGGCCATGGGAGGGATATATCGCGGGTTTGTGGACGACGCAACGGTTATTGTGAAAAATACAGGCGCGGACGTATGGGTGGTGCAGAAAGATACCAACGGGCCTTTTGCCGAGGAATCGAGAATACCGGAGGACCTCAAGCATACACTCGGAGTCTTGCCGGGCGTTTCCGACACCGGCGCGCTGTCGTTTCAGACAATACAGATAAACTGGAAGGGCAAGCCGAACAGGCTCTTTATCATCGGCTACGACCCGAATCTCGGGCTCGGCGGCCCTCCGGAAATCATAGCGGGGAGACCGATATTAAGAAGGCATTACGACATGGTGGCTAATTTTAAATCCGGCCTCAGGCTCGGCGATAAACTTACCCTTGGCCAGGATACTTACACTGTCGTCGGCCTGACCGGGAATGTCGTTTCCCCTTCCGGCGACCCTGTTATTTATATGACGCTGGCCGACGCTCAGAAGGTGCAGTTTCAGAAAAACAACGAAGCCATAAGGAACGACCGGCAGAGGCTTAAGGAAGAACTGTCCGGGCTTCTGCCGCAGGGCGCCGACGAGGGGAGAATTGCGGATGCGCTTTCAAACGACACGCATATAGTAAACTCAGTAGTCCTGAAAGTGAGAAAAGGCTATCCGGTAAGCAGGGTTGCCGCCGATGTGGAGAGATGGAAGCATTACCGGGCCTTCACCGTCCCGGAGCAGGAGACCATCCTGACAATGGGGCTTGTCCAGAAGGCCAAGATGCAGCTCGGCATGTTCCGCATAATCCTGCTGATTGTGTCGATGGCAATAATAAACCTCGTGATATATACGCAGACAATGGACAAAATACGTGAAATCGCAACCCTTAAACTTATAGGCGCTTCAGACTGGACCATAGTAAGGCTGATAGTCGAGCAGTCGCTGCTGCTTGGATTCTTCGCTTACTGGATAGGGTTTGCCATAATCAATCTGACATACAAATATTTCCCGAGGCGGGTAGTGCTTGTCCCGTTCGACCTCAAGGCCCTTTTTGTGATAGTCATGTTTATATGTGTTATGGCAAGTTTCGCGGGTGTCCGTTCCGCGTTGAAGGTGGACCCGGCCCATGCGCTCGGAGGCTGAAATGAAGGAAGTGGTGAGAGTCGAAGGCTTAAGGAAAGTCTACGGCTCCGGCGAAACCGAAGTCGTAGCCCTTTCCGATGCAAACATGACCCTCCGGGAAGGCGAGGTTTCGGCTGTCCTTGGGCCTTCAGGCTCCGGAAAAACGACAATGCTTATGTGCCTCGGATGTATAGTAGAGCCGACCGCCGGAAGAATGTTCATCGGAGGCGAAGAAATTTACGGAGACGGAAGTTGGAAAAGGCGCGACTTAAGACGCCTTCGGCGCGAGAAGATGGGGTTTATATTCCAGTCGCACAACCTTATACCTTTCCTGAACGTTCTTGAAAATGTAGTGATTGCCTCGGAACTTACAGGCGTTCCCCGGAAAGAAGCCGAGGCAGGGGCTATGGAACTTCTCGAATACCTCGAAGTCGCGCACCGGGCCGCAAAGTTCCCCGCCACGCTTTCAGGCGGAGAGATGCAGAGAGTCGCCATCGCCCGCGCGCTCGTTCATGACCCGAGCCTGATACTTGCGGACGAACCGACTGCTGCGCTGGACACCGACCGCGGAAAGAAGGTCGTGGCGCTCCTTAAGAATCTTGCGAAAAAACGCGGTGTCGGCGTAATCGTTGTCACGCACGACATAAGGATGGTCGAAGGATTCGACCGCGTTTATCACATGAAGGACGGTTCCATATTGGACGAATAACAATAAGAGTTGATTTTATAAAACGCTTCAGTAATCCTTTCATGCAAAATCACAGGGTTAAATCAATTAATTCTATAATTATCAAGAAGAGCTAATCTGCGCAGAGCGCTATCAGAAAAGTGAGCGTTTGCGCTCAAAATCATTATTGTCATTCATAATTTATTTTAAACGGATTTAATAAAATATAACCTGATAACAATAATTATTGTTAAAATTATGCATTAATAAAAAAATAAAACAATCAGGAATACCTTTTGCAGTAGTAACGCTCAATCGATATGCCAAGAACACTCGCATACTGCCTGTTAATAGCAGTTATCCTCTTGTTCGGCGTGTTTACCCCGGCCTGGGGTAACACTGATCCGCCTCATTCAGACTACCGCCCAGGCTACACTGGTACGGGATGCGCTCCGGGGACAGGCGCCTGCCACGACGTAAATCAAGGCACATTCCTGCCGAACAGTTTTAACCACAACGACGGCACTGCGGACGA
>JAKAHE010000120.1 GCA_021815285.1 Nitrospirota bacterium | reverse complement strand
GTTATTGCCCCCACGGCCGCCGTGGCATACATCAGCCGTACGGCTTCTCTTATCCTTTCCGGTTCGAGCGGGCGCGAAGCCTCGCCGATGAACGGTTTTATGGATTTTACGCCGAAATAGGAGTTTTCGCCGCCCAGCCGCACTCCAAGCGCGCCAGCCGCCGCCGCTTCCGGGTAGCCGCTGTTAGGGCTCGGATGATTGCCGCCGTCATGGATTACGGTCTTTACTGAGCTGATCCACGAATAACCGCCGACCGCCGCATTCAGCAGGAAGGACGCCATTACTGTAAGCATGGCTGATAGTCTTGCCGGGATGAAGTTTGCGATGTCGTCGAGCCTCGCCGCCGCGCGTCCGAAATAGAGGAATCTCTCGTTTTTATATCCGAACATGGAGTCCAGCGTGTTCACCGCCTTGTATGCCAGGGCAAGCGGCGCGCCGCCGATGGCAAGGTAAAAAAGCGGGGCGATTATCCCGTCCGAGGTGTTCTCCGCAACGGTCTCCACGGCCCCCCGCACAACCTGCGGTTCGTCCAGTTCTTCGGTATCCCGGCCAACAATCATCGCAAGCTTTGCTCGCGCATCAGGCAGGTCATTGGAAGATAGGGGTTCAAGAACGTCTTTTGCGGCCATGGCCAGCGACCTGGCAGAAAGCGTTGTATAAGCAAGGAGCATCTCAAACACGCTCCCTCCAAGCCTGCCGAGATAGATATAAGCGGTCTTAACGAGGATAAGTGAAACGGAAAACGTTATGCCAACAACAGTCAGTGACGCCACAAGACCAGCCGCAAGAAGATATGCATTCCCTGAGCGCGGGCGGTTGAGAATGCGCTCAAATCTCCCGGCGAACACTCCGATTATCCTCACAGGGTGCGGCAGCCAGCGCGGGTCGCCAACAATAGCATCCATGAGGAACGCGAGGGGGATAATCAACGACGGCATTGAACGAGTTCTTTTATCTTGGAAAGAAATTCGTCGGGTTTGAACGGCTTTGTTATATAGTCGTCCGCGCCGGATTTATAGCCCCTGTCCACCTCCCAGCGCTGGGCGCCGGCTGTGAACATCGCGATGGGTATACTGGCGGTTTTCTGGTCTGATTTTAAAATCTCGCATACTTCGTAGCCGCTCATGTCCTCCATGTAAACATCGAGCAGGATGAGGTCGGGAGATTGTTCCCCGGCGATTTTTATGCCTTCCTTGCCCCCCCCGGCCTTTATTATCTCATATTCTCCCTTGAGCAGCCTTTCCGTAAGGTTCAGGATATCCGGATCGTCTTCTATCAGGAGCACCCTGGGTTTTTCCCCCGACACACGGCCTGCGGGCGGATCAACCAGCGCATTGGCGGAGGGCGTCTTCTGCTTTTCCGGATATGTCTCGGGTCGCTCAACCGAGGTCTCCGCCACCATGCCCATGGTTGCCAGTTCGCTTGTCTGGACGCTTACGGGCAGGACAATATGAAACGTGCTGCCGGGGCAATGCACCGCATCGTAGCCTGGGCTTTCCGCCCACAGCCTGCCCCCGTGAGCCTCGACTATGCCTCGCGCTATCGGAAGCCCGAGACCGACGCCTCTACCCATAAAGGCGTATTTGCTCGTCGCGTGTTTGTCTATCTCGCCCACTTCATAAAATTTCTCAAAGATTCTGTCTATCTCTTCTTTATCGAGCCCTATGCCACCATCAGATACCACGATATCCAGATAATCCGAACTTCCCTTGATGGCCGCTCCAGGGAATGCCCGTTCTTCCTTGAATTTCCTGAACGAAACGGCTATCCTGCCGCCGTCGGGAGTGAACTTTATGGCGTTGCCGATAATATTTATAAGCACTTGGTGTATTCTTTTCCGGTCTATGGCAACCGGAGGCAGGTCGGCGAATCCCTCCAGCGAGATATCCTGTCTGCGCTGTTTTGTAAATGTCGCCAGTTCCTTTATGATTTCCTGGACAAGCTCGCCGATATTTGTCGGCGAGAACGTGAGGCGAAGACCCTTCGCGTCTATCTGGGACACATCGAGCATCTCTGTTATTATAGTCCTCAGCCTCTCCGCGCCCTTCGAGATGCCCTCCAGGGCCTCAGTAACCTTAGGATCCATTTCCATGGACTGGTCTGAGAGAAGATTGCTTGAATATCCTGTTATCAGGGAAAGCGGCGTCCTCAGTTCGTGGGACATCATACCCAGGAAGTGGTCCTTCATCCTGTCTATCCGGCGCAGTTCGACGTTTGCGCGCTCGACTATCTCAAGGTTCTCCCTGACCCGGTTCCTCGACTCTTCAACCTCTGCGGCGAATTTCTTAAGTTCAACCTGTGAAGCCTCAAGCGCCTCAGTCCTCTCATCTAAGTCCTCCATCATGGAGAGCAGGGCGCGGTTCAAGTCTTCGAGTTCGACTGTTCGCTCCTTTACCTTCTCCTCAAGGGATTGCGTAAGGTCTTTCAGCTCCGTATTTGCCTTTTCGAGTTCCTCGCTCTTGCGGTTAACTTCGGTTTTATAGGTCTGGAGGGCGGCGGCCATCTCGTTGAAGGAAAGCGCAAGGGTCCCTATTTCATCTTTGCGCCTGACCGGCAGATTCACGGAGAAATCTCCCTGGGCTATTCTGCGCGAAAGCCTGCTCAACGAAACTATAGGCTCTGCAATCCTTCTCGACAGCATGTATATGAGAAAAATCACGAGTATCAGCGTAAGCGCCGTGGCATAGAAAACCCGGCGCGTAAGGGCATGTATCGGGGCAAAGGCGTCGTTGTAATCCTCTTTCACGACAAAACCCCATCTCGTCTCCGGGATATAGCGGTATACGGCAAGCACGTCCACGCCCCTGTAATCCTTTGCCTCTACGACACCTTCACGGCCCGATGCCGCTAAAAGCTCTGGCTTGGGGGCATCTTTCAGCTTGAACCTTAGCTTCAAGGGCGCATTTCTGTCGAAGCGGAGTCGGTTCAAAAATATGAGATAGCCGTCGTTTATTTTAGTGAGGACGGTCTCGCCGGTCTTCCCCATACCTGGCCAGCCTGCAAAAATGGGATAGAAGCTTTCGTCCATCCCAACGATAATTACGGCGGCCCCTATGAAATTGCCGTTTTTCATTATGGGGACGGAAAATGCCATAACCAGGGCCTTCAAATACTGGTTGTAATATATCCCCCTGACATAGACATCGCTTCTGCCCTCTATTGCATGGACAAGAGCGCCCTTGAAATACTCCTGGTTCATGCGAACCTGTCCTACCATCCCCTCGTCGTTGGAGGCGACTATCCTGCCGGTTTTGTCTATTATATTGGCCCGCAGGTAGGAATGCTCGAATGTCATGCCCTTCAGTATGTCGCGCAGTTCCAGGTATTGCCTGGTATGCATAAAAGACCTGGAATCGGGAAATTTCTCAAGAAAAGCGAGATACGACGCTATCTTCGGGTTCATGGCAAGAAACCTCGCGTCGCTTTCCTTGCCGTCAAGCCAGGACTCAATCCTGGCCTTCTGAATGTCCGCAATGGAGGTAAGATGTTCCTTTATTCTTTCACGCAGCGCGCTGTTCTCGCTCTGGTAGGCTATAGAGCCGATTATGGAAAATGGTATTATGATCAGGAGCACGAAATAAAGGATAAGCTTGCCCTTTATGCTCCCCATGAGCCTGACGCCTTTTATTTTTTCCAGAATCTTCATGCCGCTCAAAAAAAGATAAAAACCGGCGCTTCCCCGGTTAAAAGGTCTTTTTATTATACCATAACAGAATGATTTTTCTGATTATTTTATAAGCTTAAGAATTGCTCCCATGTCGATGTTTGCCTCAACCAGCCCGGCAAGCGATTCAAAACCTCTCTCCTTCAGTTCAGAATAATCAAGCGGTAGAATGGGGCGATTCTTTTTCTGTCTCAGGCCTGAGAGGAGTTCGCGGCGGAAGTCGTCGTTATCGAATATCCCGTGAATATACGTTCCCCATGCGTCCGGTAAACCGGCATCGACCGTTAAACGGGCCCGGCTTGCCGCGCCGTCATAATACCCAGTTTTTTGACCGTTCTTTTCATTTATCATGAACATCGGCTCGGCATTCTCGCCAAGTTCCGTCCTGCCCATATGTATCTCATAGCCTGCAAGCCGGCCCGCGCCGCACATGCGGTCGCCTGCGCTCAGGCATTCCCCTGCTACCTGCGCCGTCACCTTCTCCGCCGCAAGCACGGTCTCCACGTCAAGTATTCCCATCCCCTTCACCTCCGGCGTCCCGGACTCGACCCCATCCGGGTCCTTAACCGTATTCCCGAGCATCTGGTAGCCGCCGCATATACCTGCGAAGCTGCCACCTGAGGTAGGGTAGCGGACTACGGCATCTTCAAGCCCGGAACGGCGAATTTCAAGGAGGTCCGAAATGGTGTTTTTGCTTCCGGGGATTATAACCAGGTCCGGTTGCCCGAGCTCTCCAGGCCCACGGACATAGCGCACCCGAACGCCCGGCTCGTGGGAGAGCGGGTCGAAATCCGTGAAGTTTGATATGTGCCTAAGTCTTAAAACCGCGATGTCAAGCGCGCCGTCGTCGAGATATGAGCCGCCTGCCGGCGGTCTGCCGGCGTCCAGCGCCACGCCGTCTTCTTCCTGTATATGTATGTCGTCGAAATACGGGATTACGCCAAGGACAGGTCTGCCTGTCTTCCGTAATATAAAATCCAGGCCGTCTTTCAATAGCGATATGTCTCCCCGGAACTTGTTTATTATAAACCCCGCCACCAGCTCCCGCTCGGAGGGGTCGAGCAGTTCCATCGTCCCGACCATCGATGCGAAGACGCCTCCCCTGTCGATGTCCGCGGCAATCAAGACCTTCGCTCCGGCCATCTGCGCCGTCTTCATGTTCACAAAGTCATGTTCCTTTAAATTTATCTCAGCCGGGCTTCCCGCCCCTTCTATGATTATCACGTCATGCCTGGCGGAGAGCTCCGCGTAACATTCCTGCGCCGCCCTGAATGCCTCGCCCTTATAGGCATGATACTCTCTTACGGACATGTTGCCGACCGCTTTCCCGCGTATTATCACCTGCGCGCCAGTGTCGCTGTTGGCCTTCAGGAGCACCGGGTTCATCAATACCGATGGCGGGATTTTTGCCGCCTCCGCCTGGTACGCCTGAGCGCGGCCAATCTCGCCGCCTTCGGGGGTTATAAACGAGTTCAGAGCCATGTTCTGGGACTTGAAAGGGGCCACATTAACCCCCCGCCGGGCCAGGATTCTGCACAGGGCTGCGACTATCACGCTCTTCCCGACATGCGAACCGGTTCCCTGCACCATCAACGACTTAGCCATCTTACGAGCAGCCTCCAAGCGCATGGAGCGCCTTTTCAAGGACAGTTTTATTGGACGCGCCTATGAACGGAGTCGTTCTCTCAAGGCCAAGCGGTATGTTATCCAAAGGGTTTCCTGAGAGGTCCGCGACCACTCCTCCGGCCTCTTTTACAATAAGCCATCCGGCGGAAAAATCGAAACTCCGAGAGGCGGACGGGACAATGACGGCGTCCGTGGCCCCGGCGGCGAGACAGGCGAGGTCCAGCGCCGTACTGCCAAGACACCTAACCTTCCTCGCGCATGATAAAAGCGGCATGGCCTTCTGGAGGTCTCTGCCTGGAGACGCAGCCTCTATGTTTACCATGCCGAGATCTGTCCTATCGGAGGCAGTTATCCTTATACCGTTTTTAAACGCTCCGGCCCCCTTTATGGCCCAGAACTCGTCCCCTGTGCCGATATTTATTATATACCCGAGGACTACATCAGAGAGCTTCCTTCCGCTTGCCATAACAAGGGCCGTAGAAAAAAACGGTATTCCATATTTCGCGTTGTTACTGCCGTCAATCGGGTCTGCAAGTATTACGGCATCCTCCCGCCCGAAATTCTTTTCTCCAATCTCTTCGGATATGAAAGTAAACTGCTGACCGTCCGCATAAAGCCTTTCGAGTATCTGTATGATGGCGTCTTCGGCTTTTCTGTCGAGAACAAGGGTCGTGTCTCCGCCCGCGCCTTTCCCAAGCGGTTTGCCGTATCCTTTGCCCTTGAACAGCTCGTCCATTTCGGAGCGCAGTTTTGCCCCAATTTCCTTAAATGCGGCAAGCCAGCTGAAGTTTTCCATCAAAAGAACCTCTTTCTGAACCTTAACCCGTCCGATACGTATGAATTAACCTTTGCCGGGCCGAATTCCCGCGCTCTGAGCACGCCGTGCGCGAAAGCCAGCAATTTTCCGCGAACGTCATCCGCCACGTCCGGATAGAAAAGAGGGTTCGCCACAACCGCCGCCCGGAAAGCATAAAACGGCGCGGATACCTCGTTAATCGCCCTGTCTTTAGACGCCGCGATATATTCGTCATAAAAAAGAGACAGCGCTTCCTCGTATGCTCCGGCCATTTTCCCGTGTTCCA
>JAKAHE010000119.1 GCA_021815285.1 Nitrospirota bacterium | reverse complement strand
AACGGTATAGCAGAGCGCGCGGGCAACGCGGCTATGGAAGAAATAGTCATGGCGTTAAGGACAAGAGAGCCATACTTCGAGGCGCGGACTAATATCGTTACGGAAGAGATTATGGCCGCGTCGCGCCTGGTCAGGAATGTAACCGGGATGACCGTGCAGGCGAACAAGGCAATAGTTGGCGCGAATGCCTTCGCGCATGAATCCGGTATACACCAGGACGGTTTCCTGAAAGAGAAATCTACGTACGAGATTATGACGCCTGAGTCTGTGGGTCTCGCGCAGAGTTCGCTTGTTCTGGGAAAACATTCCGGGAGGCACGCCTTCCGGGACAGGCTCGCCAAGCTCGGATATTCGCTGAGCGACGACGAACTGAACGGCGTGTTTGAGCGTTTCAAACGCCTTGCCGACCAGAAGAAGGATATATTCGACGAAGACCTTGAGGCATTGGTTGCAGAGGAGGTATTCCGCATTCCGCAGGAGTACGAGTTAAAGCAGCTTTTCGTGCGGAGCGGGACAGACACAAAACCTCAGGCGGATATTGTCATGGCCGTGAACGGCGCAGAAGTTGAGAAGTCATCCAGCGGCGACGGGCCTGTTGACGCTGCGCTAAGGACTATTGCGGAGGTTATAAAAACCAGCAGCCGGATGCTCGCGTACGAGGTAAAGGCCATAACCGGCGGCACGGACGCCCAAGGCGAGGTGGTGGTGCGCCTAAAGGAAGATAATTTTACGGTAATGGGTCAGGGTTCGGACACGGACATAATCGTCGCAAGCGCGAAGGCGTATATCAATGCCTTGAACAAGCTTGCATATCTTAAGAAACGCGGCGAAAAAACGGTTGAAAAGATGTGCGAGTGATGATAACATCAACTGCTTAAATATAAGGAGGTTTTTGTTCATATGCCTATGACCGTTACAGAAAAAATCCTGGCCTTCCACTGCGGCAAGAAAGAGGTCGCGCCGGGGGAGCTTATAAACGCGAAGGTTGACGTGGTGCTGGCGAACGACATTACCGCGCCAATTTCGATTAAGGAGTTCAGAAAAGCCGGGGCGAAGAAGGTGTTCGACAAAACCCGCATCGTCCTCGTGCCAGACCACTTCACGCCTAACAAGGACATCCAATCCGCTGAACAGTCAAAGCTCCTGCGGGAATTTGCGAAAGAGCACGGCCTGACGAATTACTTCGAGGTAGGAAGGATGGGCATAGAGCACGCGCTTCTTCCGGAGCAGGGACTTGCGGTATCCGGCGACGTCATCGTCGGCGCGGATTCGCACACATGCACATACGGCGGACTCGGCGCATTCGCCACCGGCGTCGGGAGCACGGATGTCGCGGCGGCTATGATTACGGGCGAGATATGGTTCAAGGTGCCGGAGAGTATAAAATTTGTCTACTATGGCAAACTCCGGAAGTGGGTATCCGGAAAAGACCTCATACTTCATACCATCGGCGACATAGGTGTTGACGGCGCGCTTTACAAGGCTATGGAGTTTACGGGAGAGGTGATAGACAGGATGGACATGTCCGGCAGGCTTACGATGGCCAACATGGCAATCGAGGCCGGAGGCAAGAACGGCATTATAGCTCCGGACGACACAACAAGAGAGTACGAGAGCGGCAGGGCGAAACGTAGGCCGAAGTTCTACAAGTCTGACAAAAAGGCAATATATGCCGCGGTGCGCGAGTATGACTGCTCCCGCCTGGAGCCGCAGGTCGCCTGTCCGCATTTGCCGGAGAATACCAAAGGCGTGAGCGAGCTTTCCCATATAAACATACATCAATCCGTTGTCGGCTCCTGCACGAACGGCAGGATTGAGGACTTAAGGATTGCGGCGAAGGTGCTGAAAGGCCGTAAAGTTCACCCGGACGTGCGGATGATAATAATCCCGGCGACACAGGCGATATACAAGCAGGCCATGAAGGAGGGCTTGTTCAATATTTTCATTGACGCGCAGGCGGCGGTATCCACGCCGACCTGCGGGCCGTGCCTCGGCGGACACATGGGTATACTCGCCAAGGGAGAGCGCTCCATCGCCACGACAAACAGGAACTTTGTCGGACGCATGGGTCATCCTGAGTCCGAGGTATATCTCGCAAATCCCGCAATCGCCGCCGCCTCGGCGGTTCTTGGCAGGATTGGCAGTCCGGAAGAGTTGAAATAGGAGGATTAAATGAAATTAAAAGGCAATGCCTGGAAGTTCGGCGCCGACATAGACACCGACGCCATAATTCCGGCGAGATACCTGAATACATCCGAGCCGTCCGAGCTTGCGAAACACTGCATGGAGGACAGCAAGCAGCCGGACTTCATACGCACGATGAAAAAGGGCGACATCATCGTCGCAGATAAGAATTTCGGGTGCGGCTCATCGCGCGAGCATGCCCCGATAGCCATAAAGGCGGCTGGCGTTTCATGCGTTGTGGCCAAGACGTTCGCGCGGATATTCTACCGCAATTCGTTCAATATGGGTCTTCCGATATTCGAGTGCCCGGAGGCAGTTGACGGCATCACGCAAGGAGACGCAATAGCGGTGGACGCGGAAAAAGGGATAATAAAAAACCTGACGACAAATAAGACTTATCAGGCCGCGGCAATTCCGCCGTTCATGCAGGAGCTGATTGCCGCGGGCGGACTTATGGAATGGGTGAAGAAGAAAGTAGCATGAGTTAATTCCGTCATTCCCGCAAAATCGGGAATCCGGAGACTTTGAAAATCACCGGCCTCCGCTTTTACGGAGGGCAGTCAAATGAACGAAGGGAGAAATTTTCTGATGCCTAAGAATTATAAGATTGCGCTCGTCCCTGGAGACGGGACGGGGCCTGAGGTTGTTGCTGAAGCGGTTAAGGTTGTAAAATCGGCGGCGAAAAGGGCGGGTTTTGGTCTGTCTTTCAAGACCTTTGATTTCGGCGGTGAGCGTTACAAAAAAACGGGCGAGACGCTTTCCGACAAGGACGTCGATACGCTCCGGGATTATGATGCAATTCTTCTGGGCGCGATAGGACATCCGGACGTCGCCCCGGGAATCCTTGAAAAAGGTATACTCCTCAAGATGCGGTTCGCGCTTGACCTCTACGTGAATCTCAGGCCCGTGAAGCTCCTGCCGGGCGTTGAGACGCCGCTCAAGGACAAGGGGCCAAAAGAGATAAATTACGTGGTGGTGCGCGAGAATACCGAAGGGCTGTACGCGGGCGCGGGCGGAGTGCTCAAAAAAGGCACGTCGGACGAGGTCGCCGTTCAGGAATCCATAAACACCAGAAAGGGTGTCGAGCGCTGTATCCGGTATGCATTCGATTACGCGAAGAAGACCGGCAGGAAGAAGGTAACGCTCTGTGGAAAGACGAACGTCCTGACGTTCGCGTTCGACCTCTGGGAGCGGGCGTTCTATGAAGTCGCCAAGGAATACCCGAAGATAAAGGCCGATTATGCGCATGTGGACGCTACGACTATGTGGATGGTTAAGAACCCGGAGTGGTTTGACGTTATCGTTACAGACAACATGTTCGGCGATATAATAACCGACCTCGGCGCTATGACGCAGGGAGGCATGGGTATCGCCGCGGGCGGTAATATAAACCCGAAGGGCGTTTCGATGTTCGAGCCTATAGGCGGCTCGGCGCCGAAATATACCGGTATGAATATCATAAACCCGCTCGCCGCGATATGCGCCGCCCAGATGATGCTCGAACACCTTGGCGAGACAAAGGCCGCGGGCTGGGTAGAGAAGTCGGTTGTAAAGGCCATATCGAAGATGGACAGCCTGGCCGCCGGGAAGATGGGCATGGGCACGAGCGAGGTTGGAAGCATTGTTGCGAAATTCGTCAAGGAGTCTGATTAATGTTCAAGAAGAAGGATAATTACGTCGTTGCGGTTGTTGGGGCTACCGGCGCGGTGGGCGTGGAGATGGTCTCCACGCTTGAGGAGAGAAAATTTCCCCTGGCTGAGCTCAGGCTCTATGCCTCTGAGAAATCCGAAGGGAGAAAGGTCGAGTTCAAGGGCGAAGAACTTACAGTCCGCAAGCTTGACAAGAATTCCTTCAAGGGTGTAGACATCGCACTATTCTCCGCAGGCGCTTCCAGGAGCCTTGAGTTTGCGCCCATCGCCGCCGCCGACGGCTGTATCGTCATAGACAACTCCAGCGCATGGAGAATGGATCCGGACGTGCCGCTTGTCGTCCCGGAGGTTAATGCGAAAGATCTTAAGACTATCCCCAAGGGTATTATAGCAAACCCGAACTGCTCCACGATTCAGATGCTTGTCGCGCTGAAGCCCCTGCACGAGGCGGCGAAGATTAAGCGCATTGTGGTTACCACATTCCAGTCAGTCTCCGGCACGGGCAAGAAGGCGATGGACGAGCTTATGGATCAGACGACGGCGCTTCTTAATTTCAGGCCCGTTCAGAAGAAGGTCTATCCGCACCAGATAGCGTTCAACGTCCTGCCACATATCGACTCCTTCCTTGATAACGGCTATACAAAGGAAGAGATGAAGATGGTCAACGAGACGCACAAGATGCTCGACCCGGATATCAGAGTAACCGCGACTACGGTGCGCGTCCCGGTATTCCGGTGCCATTCGGAGTCCGTGAACATCGAGACTTCGATCAAGCTCACGGCGAACGAGGCCAGGGCCATACTCTCCGCCGCTCCGGGCGTTATCGTCATGGACGACCCGGCAAGGAACCTCTATCCTCTTGCCATCGACGCAGTCGGGCACTATGAGACATACGTCGGAAGAATCCGCGAGGACGAGTCGATAGAGTGCGGCCTCAACATCTGGGTCGTCTCCGACAACCTCCTGAAAGGCGCGGCGTTCAACGCGGTGCAGATAGCGGAAGAACTGATCAGATAAATCCGTTACTTTCAGTAAGAATTGTGTTAAACTTGGGGGATAGTTTCATCCCCCATTTTTGTTATGACTAAAATAGATTATTCAAAAATTTTAAAATACGCTCGCGCGCGCGGCGGAGAGTATGCCGACCTCTATATCGAGCATACGGTGCCGACGGCGATAGCGCTCGAAGACGGCAAAGTCGAGAAAGTAATCTCCGGCGTGGAGATCGGAGCCGGGCTTCGCGTTATAACCGGCTTCAGGACGATATACGCCTACACGAACGACCTGACGGAGGCGGCGCTCATCAACCTCGCGACTGAGGTATCAAGGGCATGCGATGGGACCGGTGGGGACATAAGCATTGACCTGAGCGAGAAGCGCCCGCCTGTCGCGCATAGGATAATCGAGCCGCCTGAGGGTGTGGCCATGGAGCGCAAGCTTGCGCTTGTGAAAGAGGCCGACATGGCCGCGCGGGCTGTGAGCGGAAAGGTCTCCCAGGTGGCGGTGCAGTACCGGGATACCCTTCAGCGCGTAACAATCGCCTGCTCGGACGGCACGTTTGCGCGCGATGAGAGATATTATCTCGTGGCGGCGGTGAACGTGGTGGCGAAGGACGGGAGCGTTGTGCAGACCGGATATGATGCCATGGGAGGGAATATAGGTTTCGAACTGTTCCGGGAATTCCCGGCCGTGTCTATCGCGGAGAAGGCCGCACAGAGGGCGGTTATGATGCTCTCCGCCCGTCCGGCTCCCGGCGGCAGGATGCCCGTCGTGCTCTCGTCCGAGGCGGGCGGGACTATGGTTCACGAGGCAATCGGGCATGGCCTTGAGGCGGATCTCTCGCAGAACGGGCTGTCGGTCTATACCGGCAAGGTCGGCCAGCAGGTCGGCTCGCCGCTCGTGACAGTGGTGGACGACGCTACGCTGCCGAACAGGCGCGGCTCGTTCAAGTTCGACGACGAAGGCGTCGAGGCCCAGAGGACGGTGCTGGTGGAAAAAGGGGTGTTGAAGGGTTTCATGTACGACAGGCTCACATCGATGAAAGACGGCGTTTCCTCCACAGGGAACGGCAGGCGCGAATCGTACATGGCGCGGCCAATCCCGCGCATGACAAACACGATGATACTGCCGGGCGAGAGCGAGCCGTCCGAGATATTGAGTTCGTGTGACAGCGGACTGCTTGTAAAGAAGATGGGCGGCGGCCAGGTTAATACCGTGAACGGGGATTTCGTGTTCGAGGTCAGCGAGGGTTATATAATCGAAAAAGGTAAAATTTCCGAGCCTGTGCGCGGCGCGACCCTTGTCGGGAACGGACCGCAGGCGCTCTCGAACATAAAAATGGTGGGCAACGACCTTGGATTCGGCATCGGCACATGCGGCAAGGACGGGCAAGGGGCGCCTGTGTCCGACGCGCAGCCGACGCTTCTGATTACGGATATAGTTGTAGGTGGTATGCACTGATGGGAACAGGACTTGAGAAAACGTTCAATTTTTTTGAACGCAAGAGACGTGTAATAACAGGTATTTTTCTGCTTTTCGGAATCCCGCTTCTGCTGTTCACCCG
>JAKAHE010000118.1 GCA_021815285.1 Nitrospirota bacterium | reverse complement strand
GAGCCTGGCCGTGGCAGGTCTCGCAGAGATCGGCCTTGCCGTCGCCGGCCTGGCCGCTGTTGGCCACGGCAAGAAGCCAGAGGCCCTGGTATGCGCCGCCAGCGTCAACTGCGGGATTATGCACCGCGTGGCAGGTCATGCAGCCTATCTGCTGGCCTCCCTGGCCCGTGCCGCTAACTGTCTCGGAATATGCAAGCTGCGGAATGTCGCCGGCGGAGTTCTGCATCTTGCCGCCCAGGGACCAGCCCTTAAGCGCGTTGTTGGCGCCTACGCCATAGACGGCAGTCAAAACCGGGCTTCCTGCCGCCAGGTCTTTGAACCAGCCGACGCCGTTTGTAGCATTATCGCCATACGTAACGTTGACGGGGTGGTTATTGACAAAGTCACTATAGACGGCTGGTGCCACATTCTTCGGGTCGCCGTTAAGATAGTCAGTAGCGCTGAGCGCAGCGGTGCCGCTCGATTCCCTTGTGGTATGACACTTCGCGCAGAAATCGGACATATAGTTGTCCCCGCTATCGGCGCGAAGGAACGGTCTGATGCCGGAGCCGCCGAGCGGATCGCCGGACGGGCCGCCGTCCTGGTGCGGGTTGTGGCACGAGGTGCACTCCATGTACTGCACGCCGGTCTCGGTATAAGGCAGCACGTTGGTTGTGCCGATAGGCGTGGGAGCAGTCGTGTCAAGCGTGCCCCTGAGGACGGACAGGTCGTTGCTGTGAGAAGTGTCGGCATAAGCGGTGGTGCCCACCTGATGCGCAGACATTCCGCCTTTGTTCTGAACAGTGAAGTTTGTGTTGACGTGGCAGCTTGCGCAGAGCAGTTCGACACCGTGAGTAGGCCTGCTCCAGTTGTTGACGCCACCTATGCTGGTGATGGTGGTGTTGTTCCACAAGCGCTTTCTCTCTTTCGCGGCGTGCGGCACATGGCACATATCGCAGGTGCCGTATACGTAGCCGCCGGCGCCGGCCTGGCCAGTGAAGTCGTGCGGCGACCCCAGAATCATCGCGAACGCCGGGTATGCTGTAAGCGTCACCGCCGCCGCGATCAGAACCGTTAATAATCTTTTCATCTCCACTCTCCCAATTGTTTCGGTTTATCTTAAGAACACGTTAAAAAAACACAGAAACTAAATAAATTTCACCTCCCTCCCTTGTCGAAATATATGAATTCCAAGCCTCTCGATATGCTGAAAACTCCCGGTAATTATAATTACTTCGCCGACGGTGTAACATTCACGGTCTCATTCTGAAGCTGAAATACCGCTACCTTGCCCGCCAGTCCTTCCGTTACGTAAAGCCTGTCATGGCTGTCTATGGCTATCCCGTTGGATGCCGGGATTGGCAGCGGCCCATTCTTCGTCTCGTTGCAGAGCGCGTAGAGGAATTTGCCTTCCGGGCTGAAAACCTGTATGTTCGGCGACATCCCCAGGCCGACAAAAACATCGCCCTTCGTATCCACGGCAACCCCTGATGGGAAATAAAACTTGCCGACGCCGTCGCCGTATTCCCCGATGTAGTTTTTAAGGTCGCCATTCCTGTCGAGCACTTCAACCCTCGCCATCCCGGAATCGACAATAGCCAAGTCGCCGTTTTTCAGAACTGCGGAATATGCCGGGCCGTTAATGAGGAGCTTGTCGTGGTATATCTTCTTTTCTTTTTCGGATTTCCCGCCCACCCAGTCATACAGATGCCTGTTGTCGGCGTCGTATACGTGTATGCCGTTGATAACCGGGTCGGTTATATAAATCCTTCCATCTGCTGCGATAGAGATTTTGTGGTTCCTGGCATACGTCCTGTCATCCTTCACGTATTGATGTATCTTCGAGTCGTCTACTTTTATGGTCCCGACGGGCTTGCCGGTGAAATCGAATATGCTTATCGTCGGGCCGCTGTAGTCGGACACATAAATATTGCCGTCCCGGCCTACCGCCACGCCCATAGCCGTGCCGAAATGTTCATGCCCGTTCACGCCGTCCTTGCGGATGCCGAACTGGTATTTGCCGTTCATGTCATATACGATCACGCCGCCGTACATCTGAGACGTGACGTATATATGCCCTACGGCCTCGTCAACCGCGACATCCATAGCCATGTAAGGATTTGCGTCTTTGTTTCCCGCATCATCCTTATCGGGTATTGTGAAGAGCAGCTTGGCCGGCCTCATCGGTGTGGGCTCGGCCTCTTCTTCAGCCTTTTTCTGCTCAGCCACCACCTTTGCGGGAGAGGGAATCGACACGGAAAGCATGTTTGAATATTTTGTCTCGTTGAACTGGCTGTCCACCGAGGTTGCGACATAGTAGTATGTCATGCCGGGCTTTACATTGGTGTCGTGGTACATGTCGCTGGAAGAGGAGCCTATAAGGGCGTAATCCTTGCCCTTTACGGTGGAGCGGTAAACATTTACGCCGACAAAGTTGGTGCCTGCGGCATTGTCCCACCTTATGCCGACGGAGTATTTGTCGCCCGGTTCCTGCTTCAGGTGTAATCCGGCGAGCCTTGGCGTTCTGAGCGGAATAAAGACCTTTTTAATAACCTTGGCGGTGGTTATGGACCATGCGGCGCTCTTGGCCGCCTCTTTGCCGCCGACAACCGCAGAGACATAATAACTCATTGTCTTGCCTGCCGGAAGGCCCTTGTCTATGAACCTGCTGACCTTCGGCTCGCCTATGACCTTTGCCTTCATACGCCCTTCAGACCTGTAGACCTTGTATCCAGACGCCCCCGGAACTGGAAGCCACTGCATAAGGACGTTTTTACCATCAAGTTTCGGATATCCGCCCATGAACTGGACGCCTCCGGCGAAAGCGGACACTGAACCCGCGAGGAATACCCCGAGAACCACTGCAAACAACATCGACTTTACGATGTATCCAAGCCTCATTTTCCTACCTCCAAACTTTATAAAAAAATCCGTTTTCAGGATTTTCTACTATTAACACAGCCTTAACGCAATCAAAGAGATGCAATTCCCATGCCCCTTATGCAAAACAGGGTCTTACATTTTTATTATCGATTAGCTCATTACCAGCTCCTTTCTCATTTACGCTATGGCGAAAAATCCAAGCAAAATAGAGCTATTATAACTTTTAAACACATTCCATCTCGCCTCCTCCAATAAAGATGATCCAACTGAGAATCATTCTGTTACTGCTTATAATTTATTGAATACACTGAGTATTATATTTTAAGAATGGTCTATAAACGATTCATGGCGGACATGAAAATATATTTGCATACTCATAATAAATACTGGATAGACCATGCCCCATAACCTTCATTTTGCGTTCACACTCAGGCGCCAAATACCTGATGAGCGGAAAAGCTCAGCTATTTCCCGGCACCTTCGAGCTTCTTTTGCAGCGAAACCGCCCACTTGTCGAGAAGTTCGTTGTTAAAACCGAGTTTCCTGGCGATGAAGTAGGCGTTTAAAGCCTCAGTCGGACGCGGCGTCGTCTGGGACCATATCGCCGCTTCCCACGCGTAAATATTCAATACGCCCTCCACTGCGAAGGCCTTGTTCGTGCTGTCGTCCAGCGCGCCCCTGAGATTATAAAGCCCCCATATCCTGCCGAGCGGCCTGGGTCTTCCGGGGGGCAGCATCCAGGCCACTCCCTGCGGGATAAGGGATGTCATCGGGATCTTCAACTGGGTCGCCGAAGAAAAGTCGAAATAGACTGAGGTCTTCTCCTTGAGCCTGTCGGCCATGCCGTCCACATTGCTTCGCAGGTCCGAAAGAGGGGCGCGCGGCGAAAAAGGAATGCCATATCTCTTGTACATTTTGGCCTGGCAATCCTCCATGTACCAGTCGTAAGACAAAAGCTCCGCGTGTATGAAAAACACGTCGTCCCTGTATTTTTCCACGCCCTGCCTGTACCACACCGGGAATACGCCGTTGTCCCCCCAGGAAAATATCGTGGAAAACGGCCTTAGCGAATTGAGCTCGTTGCCCGCAAGGTCGTACGCGAAGAAGTTCTTCGAGTTGTCGAGCGCCTTGTAATTGGAAACGAGAAGGAACACCGGGAGCGCGAAAAGCAAGAGCGCGGCAATGGCCGGTATCAGCCTGTTCTTTGCCGGAAGTTTCTCCCACAGAAACGAGACGCCCACTGCCAGCGCCGGGACAAGGAAGATGAATACCGGATTATAGTATTTATCGAGAAGCCCCATCTTCCTTACCGCGATTGCGCTGATGGTAAAAAACGTCATGCAGAAATAAAAAGACGCCCCGGCGATTATCATGAACAGAAGCCATCGCCGTTTCCTGAGCAGGTAAACGGCCCCTGCCAGGATGCAAAGCGCCGCAAGTCCGACGGCAATTTTTGCACCCGTGAAAAACGACGATATGTTCAACATGGTCGATCTGAACATACTGCCGTAGCTGTCCCACTTCAGGACCCACCTGATATTCCTGAGGGTATCCGGCCTGCCTATGTCGATAAGCGGCCCGGCGTGTCCACGAATCGGGTCGTAAAGGAAAGTAGACCACGCCAGCATGAAGAGGCTGACGGATACCAGTAACACATTTGCCTTTCTGGTGCGGCGGCGGGATACGAGGTAAAGAACAAATGCAGGTATGACGAAGTATGCGCTCTCGTGGCTTACAAGCGAAAACCCAAGGGAAAAGGCTGAGAGATAAAGCCACCTGGCGTCTTCGGACTCCTCGAACAGAAGAAGAAAATATGCGGTGATGGCAAGGAGAAATATCGAGAGGGTGCGGACGGCGGCTACGACGGAGACGCCCCAGAAATAGCTGTAAAATGCAAGAGACAGCGCGGCGGCGGCGGACAGCCATTCAGAAAAAGGCACACCGCGAAGAACTTTTTTAAGCATCAGGAACAGGATGTATACAGCCCCGGACGCAAAGAGGGCGGACATGACGTTCAGCCTGTAGACAATGCTCCCGAATGGCAGGAAAGTGAATAACTTCCCGATGAGACAGAAAAGGGGATATCCGGGGGGATGAGGGATTCCAAGCGACCATGCGGCGGCGCTCAGCTCCCCGCAGTCCCAGAAGGTCACCTCCGGGGCAAGCGTGAGGAGATATACCGCGAAGGACCCAAAAAAAACGGCAGGCCCCGCAAAGGTTCCCGCCATTATTTTAAAAGCGCCATCCTTTTTTTCCGACATCTATTTTCTTAAACTCTACCAGTTGGCGAGGTTCTCCGCGGCCTTTTTGTAATACATTGCCGCCTTGTCCAGAATGCCCTTCTTCTCGTAAGCCTTCCCAAGCTCGAAATACGCGCGGGCCGGCTGCGGGTTGAGCTTCGACGCCTCCGTCAGAAGCTCAATGCCCTTGTCCACATGTCCCTGCGCCACGAGGCAGGAACCAAGCCCTGTCTTGGCCTCGTTGGATTTCGGATCCTGCTTGAGCGCCAGGTTGAACTGCCCGTCCGCCTTTTCCGTATCTCCCTTGCTAAGCAGTGCGAAGCCGTATTTTATGTGCGCCTCCGTGAGATCGGGCGCAGACTTTACCGCGGCTGCGAGCTCCTTGCAGGCGTTCGTATACATCTGCCGCTTCATCAGGTCTTCCGCCAGCATCATGTGGCGCTCCGCCTTGGCCAGAGCCGGTGCGACGGTTTCGTTGGCCTTAGGATTAAGCTCGTCGTACAGCTGCTTTTTGCTTATCTCGCCAAGGGCAAGCTGTAAGTTGCCGGCGACCGTGTCCTTGTATTTCCAGTCGCACATCGGCACCTGGACGGCAAGCTTGCCGTCCTTTCCGACTATGCCGGTGGTGGGATAGAGTATTGTGCCCCAGGCCCCGTACACCTTGCGATTGGCGTCGTATAAAACCGGGAACGTGATGTTGTCCTTCTGCACCAGGACGGGTATGTTGTTTTTCTGGTCCGTCTCGGAGACAATCGCCAGGAACTCGGCTCCCTTGGACGAAAATTCCGGATATATCTTCTGAAGGATTTTCATGGCGCGGACGGAGCCGCTCTGGTCCGGCCTTATAAATATCACCAGCGTTACCCTGCCCGTGAAAGAAGAGAGGGAGTAGTCCTTGCCGGAGCTGTCCTGAAGGGTAAAATTGGGGGCCGGCTGGCCGACCGAGACGTTCCTGAAGGCGTTTGCGGCATGGGAAGACCCTGCGAGAACGGCTCCCGCTATCAGAAACGGAATAAATATCTTTAACAGGCGTTTCGCAAACATGGCGACTCCTTCTTCTCAAAAAGCGTTTCTACGGCAAGGCGATAGATAATCTACCACCAAGCCCGCTTTTTGTCCATAATTTTCTTGATTTTATCAGGGTCTGAAAAGACAAAAAAACTCGCCTCAAAGGGCGGGTTTAAAGAGAATTTTTACCTTAGGCGGCGAGGCGTTCGGGCCCTTCCGTCAGGAAGCCCGCAATCTTCCAGTCCTTAAGCCCGCCCTCGTACTCCATGACGTTTTCGTACCCCATGTTCAGGAGAATCTCGGAGGCCTTTGTGC
>JAKAHE010000117.1 GCA_021815285.1 Nitrospirota bacterium | reverse complement strand
GAGATTCTCCATGCGGCTCTCTCTCGGCGGGACGCTCTCCGGCGAGCACGGGATAGGAATGATGAAGTCGGATTACATGGAGCAGGAACTCGGCGCGGCGGGAGTTGGCGCAATGCGCGCCGTGAAAGACGCCCTCGACCCGCAGGGGATTATGAATCCGGGGAAGATATTCGCGTAAAAGGTTATTATGTCAGCATTAACAAACTACTCCGACGAAATCTTCAAGTGCATACGCTGCGGGGCGTGCAGGGCGGTATGCCCGACGTTCGGCGAAGAGCTTAGCGAAATCGCCGTCGCAAGGGGCAGGATGGCCCTCATCGAGGCCGTGACGGGGGGCGAGCTTGCCCTCACGGACGCATTCGAGAAGGCGGTATTTAACTGCGCCATGTGCGGGGCCTGCAAGGCCGGGTGCCCCTCCGGAGTGGATGTGCCGGCTGTCATAGAGGCCGCGCGCGCGGAGCTCGTGGAGAAAAAAAGGAGCGAGGGGCTGATACGTTTCCTGGCGAGGAAGTCCCTCAAGGACAAAAAGTCCCTCGACCACGCGTTTTCCCTCATGGCCCTCGGGCGCGCTGCATACGGCCCGCTCGCGGCGACTCCTCTTGCCAAATACCTCCCGTATCAGTACGAGGATTTCAGGCGCAATTTCCCGAAGATACCAAGGAAGCCCCTGTCAAAGCGCATCCCGCCCGTATCGCGCATACGCAGCGCGAAGGGGACGGTTCTTTTCTATGCCGGGTGCGTCATAAACTACGTGTATCCGGAAATTGGCGTTGCGGCGGTCAAGATATTGAATCACGCGGGCTACGACGTCGTGTTTGTGAAGGAAGAATTATGCTGCGGCAAGCCCCTGCTCTCCCTGGGCGAGACTGAGGCGTTTCGCTCCGTCGCGGAAAAGAACGTATCCCTGCTCTCGGACGTGGAGGCGGACTTCATAGTATCGGCGTGCCCGACATGCTCCTTGACTTTAAAGGAGGAGTATCTTAAAATCCTGGCCGGTGGACCGGCTGCGGACGCAGCCGCCTCGCTGGGCGCTAAGGTGCGCGACATAAACCAGTTTCTCCTGCACGAGACCGATTTCATTACAAGGCTCGATGCGGCGGAGATGGTCATCACGTACCACGACCCGTGCCACCTGGCGCACGGGATGGGCGTCAAAAAGGAGCCACGCGAGCTCCTCGACGCGGCGACGCTCGGCGGCCTTGTCGAGATGCAGGAGGCTTCGCGCTGCTGCGGTTTCGGCGGGAGCTTCAGCTTCCTGAACTACGAGCTTTCCGGCAGGATTGCGAACAGGAAGGTAAAGAACATTATAAAAACAGGCGCGCCCGCGGTTGTTACGGCGTGCCCCGGCTGCATGATGCATTTAAAAGACGCGCTCGGACAGTCCGGCTCGGACGTCGCAGCTTTTCATACGCTTCAGATATACGAGAAGGCAATCAAAAAATAGGGGGAATATCCGCATGAAATTCTTTATCGATACCGCAAACGTGGAAGAGATACGCGAGGCCGTGAGCCTTGGGGTGATAGACGGCGTTACGACGAACCCGTCGCTCGTGGCAAAAGAGAAGCGCGATTTTCGTGAGCTTATTTCGGAGATATGTACCATCGTTGACGGCCCGATTTCCGCCGAGGCCGTAAGCCTCGACGCGCCGGGGATGGTGGCCGAGGGCCTGGAGCTTGCGGGCATAGACAAGGACAAGATCGTCGTGAAGATACCCATGACGAAGGAGGGCCTGAAGGCGTGCAAGCAGCTGACCGGCATGGGCATCAAGACGAATGTGACGCTTGTATTCTCCCCCTCGCAGGCGCTCCTTGCGGCCAAGGCAGGGGCGACTTATGTCTCTCCTTTCGTCGGGAGGCTCGACGACATCTCGCACGACGGCATGGATTTAATCGAGAAGATTGTAACGATATTCGCCAACTACGATTATAAATCCGAGGTGATAGTTGCGTCGATAAGGAACCCCATGCACGTAATCGACGCGGCGCTGATGGGCGCGCACGTGGCGACGATTCCGTTCTCCGTCATAGACGCGCTTGTAAAGCACCCGCTCACGGACATCGGCATCCAGAAGTTCCTCAAGGACTGGGAAAAGGTGCCGAAGGGAGTAAACGTATAAAAACCTATTCATAACGCCCCCCTCTGTCCCCCCTCTTAATCTTAAGAGGGGGATGACGGTAAAAGAAAATGCCAATCTACGAATATAAATTGAAATGTAGCTGCCCGATTCATCGGGCGAACTATACGTTAAAAAATGCCAATATACGAATATAAATGTCCCCGGTGCGGGGAGGAATTCGAGAAGCTGGTTTACGGGAGCGCGGAGGTAATCTGCCCGAAGTGCGGGTGCGCGAAGCCGGACAAGAAGATGTCCGCGTTCGGCATGGCGGGCAAAAGCGAAAAGGGCGGCTCGCTCGCCTCGTCCGGCTCGTCGTGCTCCGGGTGCAGCTCGTCCTCCTGTGCGGGCTGCAAGTGATTAAAACCATTACCTTTTTTGTAAAAAGGCAACACCAAAAACTTTTAAGTTTTATGTCCCGCTTTCTTTTGGTTACTTTTCTTCGGGGCACCCGCGCGAAGCGTGGGTCGGATGAAAGAAAAGCAACAAATCCCTTCCCGGCGGCTGATTTTCTGCTATATTTAAGTTCTTGATTCCAATTCAAAATTTCGGAGGCATGAATGGACTGGCGCGACGAGGCCTGGCGGGCGGGCATGAGGATCACCCTCGATTACAACTCTGTAACCTCCGGTTTTATCGGGGAAAACGGGATCTCCGACGGAGAGATTAACGCGCTCCTGCCAAAAGCGCGCGAGGCCCGCGAGACGCTTTCAAAGGGCCGAAGCGAAGGGGCATACCCGTTCTTCAATCTCCCCTACCAGGACACATCTCTCATAAAACTCCTTGCCGACGACATAGCCAAGTGGGCGGAAAATTTCGTTTTATTGGGTATCGGCGGCTCGGCTCTGGGGCCGATCGCCCTGCACGCGAGTTTAAGGCACCCGTATCATAACCTCCTAACCCGCAAGGGACGCGGGAAACGCCCCAGGATGTTCTTCATGGACAACGTGGACCCGGACGCCTTCGGAAGCCTCATGGAGCAATTAAACCCTGAAAAAACAATGTTTTGCGTTATCACAAAATCCGGCGGGACAGCCGAGACGATGGCCCAGTTCATGCTCGTGCGCGCCCTGATGCAGAAGGCGCTCGGCAAGGAAAAGCTAAAAAAACACTTCGTCTGCATAACCGACCCGGAAAAGGGTAACTTAAGAAAAATCGTGCAATCTGAAAGGCTTGCGTCGCTTGAAGTCCCGCCCGGCGTGGGCGGGAGATTCTCCGTTTTTACAGCCGTAGGGCTGCTTCCGGCGGCGGTTTCAGGGATCGACATAGACGAGCTCCTGGCGGGCGCGGCGGAGATGGACAGGCGGACGGGCGAGCAGAATTCCCTTGAAAATCCGGCAGATATGCTTTCCATGCTTCAATATCTCTCGGACAGAAAGGGCAGGCATATCTCGGTCATGATGCCATATTCCAGCGCGCTTAAAGACGTTGCGGACTGGTACAGGCAGATATGGGCGGAATCGCTCGGCAAACGCCTTGATTTAAAAGGAAATATCGTGCATACCGGGCAGACGCCGGTCAAGGCCCTTGGTGTTACCGACCAGCACTCCCAGGTGCAGTTGTATATGGAGGGCCCGAACGATAAAATCTTTATTTTTCTTAGGGTTGAGAACTTTCAGCGCGAGCTGCCGATACCTAAAATATATAAGGATATTGAAGGGATAGCATACCTTGGCGGGCATACGATGGCCGAGCTTATAAACGCGGAGCAGGCGGCGACAGAGGCCGCGCTCGCCAGGGCCGGGAGGCCCTCCATGACCATCAGAATCCCTGAGGTGCGGCCATTCACCGTGGGCCAAGTCCTTTATTTGCTTGAGGTTTCCACGGCCATGGCCGGCGGGCTTTACGGCATTAATCCGTTCGACCAGCCGGGTGTGGAGGAGGGGAAAATCCTTACCTATGCGATGATGGGCAGGCCCGGTTTCGAGGAAAAGCGGGCGGAGCTCGAGAAGGTGAAAAAGAGGCCGGAGTACATTATTTAGCAGTTTCTGCTGATAAAATATCTTTAAATATCAAGTGGTTAGCGAATCCGAGCATTCATATAGATTATTGTTTATGGATGGCGTAACTCTTTGTGAAACAAGAATAATTCCAGTATTTTGCGAAAGAGCAGCATGCCTTCCCCGCCCGGCGGAAACAGCATAAAACCGGCTAAAACTGGCCGTTTTCGCCGCATTTTACATGCCGGCAGAAAAACTTGCTATTTTACATTTTTTATCTTAATAATCGACATGTTCCTGAAATAATCCGGAACTGTTCTGGACAATGATTTTTCCCTATCGATGAGAATCGCTCTTTAGCGTTTGCCCTCTCGGATAAGCAAATATATTCGGGGCGTTCCCGGGTTCTTTAATCGGGAATCCAGGTTTTTGTTATCGGGACGTTTCTGTAAAAACGTACAGGCTGACAGCCGTGTCGCCGTAGAGGTAGTCCTTCTTCTTCGCAAGCCGTCCGATAATTTCGGGGGCTTGGTTCTTTTTGAAGTGCTCGTATGCCGCGAGCGCGCCCTCCGGGAAAACGTCCGAGAGCTCCGCGCTTCCGAGAATCTCCATAGTCTTTGGCCCCTCGTCCGCATGGTAGGGCGGGTCGGCGAAAACTATGTCGTACGGGCCGAGCTCCCGCGCGGTCTTCCTGAGGAAGGCGAGCGCGTCCTTCGCTACCACGGCGGCGCGTTCGCGGTAGCCCAGGGACTCGACGTTCTCCCGGATCAGCCGGACGGAACCGGGCGAATTGTCTACAAAAACCGTCCGCCTGGCGCCCCTCGACAAAGCCTCTATTCCCACCGCGCCGGTGCCGGCGAAAAGCTCAAGGAAAACCGCGCCCTCGACCCGCTCCCCGAGTATCGAAAACAGCGCCTCCCGCACCTTGTCCGACGTGGGCCGGACTTTGGCGCTGCCGGCAGACCGGCCTCGCCCGGGCGGGGTAATCCGCCGCCCCTTCGATTCTCCGCCTGAAATCCTCATGGGGGAATCATAGCACACCGAACGAGGGAAAACTATTTATTGTTGAAGGTCTTTTGCCCCTGTGATACAATGCAGGAGCTTATGGATTTTCCCTTTATCTCCGTAATCATACCCGTGAAGCCGGGGGGATACGTCCGGGCGCTTGAGGCGCTGGGAAACGTCGATTACCCGCGGGATCGGCTCGAGGCGCTGGTCGCCGAGGGGCGTCAGCCTTCCGTCCAGAGGAACCGGGCCGCAAAAGAGGCAAAGGGAGAGATACTGTATTTCCTGGACGACGACTCCCTGGCCCCGCCGGGGCTTTTCAAGACCGTCGCGGCGAGATATGCCGACCCTGGCGTCGCCGGCGTCGGCGGGCCGATTATAACCCATCCATCGGATAATTTCCTGCGCAGGGGGTTTGGACTTGCGCTTTCTTCGCCTTTCGGCGGCTCGACAATCCGGGCGCGATACAAAAGACTCGGGGCCGAGAGGCGCGGGACTGAAAACGAGCTTATCCTTGCGAACCTGAGCTTCAGGAAGTCGGTCTTTCTCGGCGGCGGCGGGTTCAACGAGAACCTCTATCCGAACGAAGAAAACGAGCTTATGAACCGCCTCTGCTCCGAAGGGAAAACATTCCTGTATGTTCCCGACGCCTGGCTCTACCGGAGCCAGAGGCCGAACTTCAGGGCGTATCTCAAGCAGGTCTTCACATACGGGCGCGGCAGGATGGACCAGAACTACCAGCACCCGGAGGGCTTCAAGGCCCTGCACATGGCGCCGTCCCTGTTCCTGATTTACTGCCTGGGGCTTCTCGCAGTCCGGCAGCCCTTTTATTTTATACCGGCGTTATTATATATTCTCCTTTGCCTGATATTCTCCCTGGCCGCAGCCATCGAGGCTAAAAACCCGCTATACGTCCTCGTTATGCCGTTTCTTTTCGCATCTCTTCATATCGGCTACGGCGCGGGGTTTATCTGGGGGGCGGCAAAGAAGTTCGTCGGGAAGAAGGGATCAAGGCCCGACGTGATGTATTCGCTCCGGCGGGTGGAACTGAAAAAAGAGATATGAACGATTCGTGCGCTGTAAGCCGGGCAGGTTGCGCGAGCAGGAAATTAAACCTGTCCGACTTCCCGTCGTGGGCGGACTATTACTGGACATACCAGTACAACCTCGCGCGCGATTTTTATCTGCCGAAGCTTGCGGCCTGGGGGATAAGCCCGGACGGCCTCAAGGTCCTGGACGTAGGCTGCGGGGACGGCGGTTTTACAGCCGCGCTCGCGGACTGGGGGGCCGATTGCACCGGCGTGGAGATAAAATCCTTCCGGCGCAAGGAATACGATTCGCCGCGCCTCAGGTATCTGGTACATGACATAACCGCGCCGGACGCAAAGGAATTTCTGGACAGGGATGGAAGAGGATTCGGGCTTGTGGCGCTGAGGGACGTCATCGAGCACATACCCTGGGACAGGAAGGCCGCTTTTTTTGCATCGGCTGCCGGATTCATGGCCGACGGCGGAAGGCTGCTCGTTACCTTCCCGCCGTATTATTCGCCGTTCGGACTGCACCAGCAGACGCTTTTGAAATCGAAGCTCAGGAAGATACCTGGACTCAGCCTGCTTCCGGGGGCGCTCTTCGATATT
>JAKAHE010000004.1 GCA_021815285.1 Nitrospirota bacterium | reverse complement strand
CCGGCGGACCCGGCTCGCACTTTGGCCGTTACCGTGCGGCATGGGTAGCAATGAAACCGGCAGATCCGAACTCTAAGGGTAAGCATACAGCCCCGCAAATCGCGGGGCTTTTTTATGGTCATTTTTCTTGCCCGGGGAGCGATTTCTCGTAAAACCGCCAGGGCTGCGGAGGCCGGAAACAGGGGGTTTATGTCAAGCCGATTCATAGGCGAGACCATCAAGCCGCTAACCGAAACCTGCGATTTTTCCGCCGCCGCGCCGGGAGAGCCGTGTCTCCCGCGCGAGTTTGTCTGGGGAGAAAAACATATTGAAATCATTGAGGTTATCCGCACATGGCGCTCGGTCGGCCCATGCCGGCACGGAAGCCCAGAGATGTATGTGAGAAAGCACTGGTATGAGGTAGCAACGTCGGAAGGGGTTATGAAAATCTACTTCGAGCGCCAGCCCCGCCGCGGAAAAACGCGCAGTAGCGAGCGCTGGTGGCTGTTCAGCATCATTTGATCTCCAGCATCCTGTCCAGGGCGCGTTTGGCCGGGATGCGGATTTCTTCCGGGACTTTCACGACGCAGTCCATATGCTCCAATGTCCGGAGCACGCTCTTTATTGTCGTCTTCTTCATATTCGGGCAGAGCATGTCCTTCCTGAGCGGATAGAACGACTTATCCGGGCTGTCTTTTTTGAGGCGGTACATAAGCCCAAGCTCGGTGCCGATTATAAATTCCTTCCCATCTGATTCTCTGCAGAACCTGAGCATCCCGGACGTGGACGTTACGAAATCCGCCTTTTCCAGGACTTCCATGGGGCATTCCGGGTGCGCCACGAGCAGGGCGTCCGGGTGCTCAGCCCTTGCGGCAGCCACATCCTCAAGGCTTACGCGGTCGTGTATGTTGCAGAAACCGTCCCAGGCTATGATTTCCTTACCTGTATTTTTCGCCGCCCAGGCGGCCAGGTTCTTGTCCGGAACGCAGATTACACGTCTTGAATCCAGCGATTCCACTACCTTCACGACGTTCGCAGAGGTGCAGCAGATGTCGCTCTCGGCTTTGACCTCCGCCGAGGTATTGACATAGCTGACGACCGGGACGCCGGGATACTTCGCCTTTATGTCGCGCAGGCTGAAATCCTCCGGGTAGATATAGCAGAACTCCTTCCCGGCGCCTGGAAAATGCGTGGAATAAAAACGCGGGCCGGAAACAGTTATCATCTCGGCCATGGGACATCCGGCCTCCGCCTCGGTTAAAAGCACGGTTTTATCGGGCGAGAGGATGCTTGCCGACTCCGCCATGAAATGCACGCCGGCAAAGACTATGACGTCATAGCCCGTCCCGGCGGCTATGCGCGAAAGCTCGAGGGAATCGCCGGTATAATCCGCAATCTCCTGCACCTCGTCACGCTGGTAGTTATGCGCGAGGATTACGGCGTTTCTCTCGGACTTAAGCCTCAGTATCTTTTCGGAAATCTCTTTAAACTCCGTGGAACCTACAAGCAAAGTCAACCCCTGTGCCTAAAAGTTTCCGGCGTTACCTTTCTACACAAAAAGTAACGGTTTCAAAATTTCATTATATTGAAGTTGACCCTACTCGGCAAGAGAAATATCTTTGACGGAGGAAGAGACGGGAGTTTCCGTGAAGAGTATAGAGCCGTCTTTCATCTCGACCTTGTATATCGGCCTCGAATAACTCGCGCCGGTAATCGGGTTTTTGGACAGCCGCATCACCTTTCGCACGTAGTTTTCCGTTTCGGGGATTGCCGGGACGCTCATCCCGTTACGGATGACCCTGCCCTGGCCGCAGTTGTATGCCGCGACGGAGAGCTCCACGTCGCCATTGAAACAATTCAGCAGATAGTGAAGGTACTTGACGCCTCCGTCTATATTCTGCGCCGGATCGAATATCTTGCGGACGCCCATATCCGAGGCGGTGGAGGGCATAAGCTGCATAAGCCCGCGCGCGCCCTTCTGTGAAACGGCGGACGGGTTGAAGTCCGATTCCGTCTTTATAATCGACCTAACCAGGTTGGGATCCACGTCATATTTCTCGCACTTTGCGTTGATTATACTCGAATAGGGCACACTGGCAGGCAACCGGGAGTCTGCCTTGCGGCAGGCTTGTTTAAGGGGCTTGGCGCCGGTGGTTTTTGCGATTTTTGCGCACGGTTTCTTTGGCGCGACAGCCTGGATTTTCTTCGGGATTTTCTGCCTTTCCCTGACGACCGTCTCTATCTTCCTCTCGTCCGCCCTCGGGACGTTTGTGAAGACGATTACGCCTTTACTGTTTACGTATTTATAGATGTCTGCGGAGGCTTTTGAGGATGGGAAGAACAAAGCTACCGGCAGAATGGCAACCAGGAGTATGAGGATTTTTTTAGAATAGCGTCTCGGCATTATTCTCGTAAAACTTGGTGCGGCCTTGAGAAAACCGGCCTGAAACCTGCCCTCCTTAAAGAACAGCCCGAAATTTTTATATCAAAAAAAAACCGGAAAGTCAATAAAACCAGGGCGGTCCGGCAGAATTATTAAAATATTTTAAGAATTAAAGCACCGCTCCGAAACGTCGGTTGGTTGTCTATTTCGCTCCAGCCTTTACCCTCGGGTGCGGTATGGGTAGCGCGGCGAGAAGCGCTTTGGTATACGGGTCTTTCGGGTTATTGTATACCTCATCCGCCGGGCCGGACTCCACAATCCTGCCCCGGTTCATCACCGCGACCTTGTCGCAGAAATAGCGGACAATGTTCAAGTCGTGCGCAATGAACAGGAAGGAAAGTGAAAACTCCTCCTGCAAATCCTTGAGTAGGTTTAATACCTGGGCCTGTATGGAGACGTCGAGCGCGGAGATTGGCTCGTCCGCGACAATCAGATCCGGCTTCACCGAGAGAGCGCGCGCAATTCCTATCCTCTGTCTCTGCCCGCCGGAGAATTCGTGGGGATATTTTCCTGTCGCCTCCGGCCCGATACCGACTTTACTCAGTATCTCTACCACGCGGTCCCGAAGCTCGCTCCCTCTGGCCAGGCCATTGACGTATAGCGGCTCGCCGACAATCTCGCCCACCTTCATACGTGGATTGAGCGAGGCAAACGGGTCCTGGAATATTATCTGCATCCTGCGCCGGAGCTTGCGCAAACCCTCCCGGTCGGCCTTCAGCACATCTATGCCGTCGAAAAGCGCCGTCCCTTCCGTCGGCTCTATAAGCCTGAGGACGCATCTGCCCGCCGTGGATTTTCCGGAGCCGGATTCGCCGACCAGCCCCAGAACCTCACCACGATCAATCTCAAAATCTATGCCGTCCACGGCCTTCACAACGGCCTTCTCGCCGAAAATCCCCTTGTGGACCGTGAAATGTTTTTTCAGTCCGCTTACTTTTAAAAGTTGTCCCATGAACAAGCATTATCCCCTAAAGACGCCCGGCTGTCAATGGCTCACGCTGACTCCCAGCCCCTTGTCCGAGTTGGATATGGGATAGAGCCTGTATCCCCGCACCCTCGGCCCCAGCACTACGTAATCTTTCTTATGCCAGAAAAATACCCACGGGGCCATCTCCACGACCCGCGCCTGCGCCTCTCTGTAAAGCTCCATGCGCTTTTTTGTATCCGGTTCGGCCTGAGCCTTTGTTATCAGCGCATCGAACTCTTTGTCCTGGAAACGCGCGCGGTTGCCCGCGGGGCCGATATTACCGCTATAGAAGACAGGGTATAGAAAGTTTTCCGGGTCCGGGTAATCCGCCTGCCAGGAAAGCCAGAAGAGGTCGGCGTCGCCGTTGTTTATCGCCTGCTTGAATGCTGACCACTCAAGCTGTACTATGGAAGTTTTCACGCCTACATCAGCCAGATACTGCTGTATCACCTCCACCATGTCGAGCGTCTCCTGCTCGTTCCCGATGTAAATCTTCAGGCTTATCCCGTTCGGATATCCGGCCTCGCTTAGCAGGCGTTTCGCCTCGGCGGGGTTATACGCGTACGGACCAACCTGCGCGGCTCGCAGGCCCTGTCCGTCGTTTGGGGCGTTCATGGGAAGCAGGAAATCCGGCACAGGGCCGCGCGCCAGTACGCCCCTGCCTTCGTAAATCGTCTCCAGTATGCGCTTCCTGTCTATCGCCATGGAGATTGCCCGCCGCACGCGGACATCATTTAGCGGCGTTTTCTGGCAATTCATCCCCAGATAATACGTATTCAGCCCCACCTGGGATAGCAGTTTTTTATCCCACCTGGGGTCTTGCGAGTAACGCCGGAACTCCGGCGCCGGCACGTTCAGCGCGTCTATGTTTCCCCGCTCGAACTCCGCCACGGCGGTCAGTTCCTCCGGTATTACTCGGTAGGTTATGCCGGCCACACCGGGCGCGCCGCCGAAATATTCCGTGTTCGCCCTGAGGGTAATGCGGCTGCCGTGCTCCCAATGCTCAAGTATGAATGGGCCGGTTCCAACCGGATGGTCGGAGAAATGCGTGCCATATCTTTCCACTTCTTCCTTCGGCACGACATATGCGCCTGGCATTGCGAGAAGCCCCAGAAAAGGCCCGAACGGATGGGAAAGCTCTATGACGAGCTTATGCGCGCGGGGCGTAGTTATCCCGGAGACATCCGCGCTTTTGCCGTCCATGAACCGCTTTGCCCCTTTTATCCTGTCGAAGAGCCATGTGCGCGGAGAGTTTGTCTTCGGGCTAAGCACGCGCTCGAAGGAATACTTAAAGTCCGCCGACGTTACCTCCCTGCCGTTTGAGAATTTTACGCCGCGCCGGATGTCGAATGTGTATGTTTTGCCGTCTTTGCTCACGCCCCACGAGCTTGCAAGCCCCGGTATTATACGCGCCTTGTCGTCGTACGATACAAGGCCGTCGAATATCTTTGCGGCGACGACTCCGCCCTGCACGTCCACGATATACGCCGGGTCGAGCGTCGTCGGGTCTTCGCTCAGCCGCAGGTGCAGGTGCGAAGGATTCTCATGCGAAGAGCAGGAGGTAAACAACAAGGCGAGAACGACAACGAATGTCATTCTGAGCGAAGCGAAGAATCTGCTTTTCATTTATAAGTGCATTCTCTTATGAATGCCTCGAAGAGCCGGCGCGACGACTCCTCTTCCTGCATCCGTTCCGGGTGCCACTGCACGCCCACGACGAATTTTTCTCCGGGCAGCTCCACCGCTTCAACTATGCCGTCGTCTGACACGGCAGAAGGATAAAGCCCCGGAGCGGCCTTGCTTATGGCCTGGTGATGATAGCTGTTCACGGACAACCTCTCCGCGGCGACAATATCTTTTAGTATGCTCCCGCGAGCGAGTGTCACCATGTGCCGGATGTCCCTGCCTTTCTCTTTGTGGCCCGGAATATCCTGGTGAAGCTTCCCGCCGAAATAAACATTTATCGATTGAATGCCGAGGCAAATCCCCAAAACCGGCTTCCCCGCCGCAAGCATCTCGCGGAGCATGGCGAAGTCGAAATCGGTCCTCAAGTCGGGAGACAGCGTCACGCCGTCCATGACATCTTCCGAATAATATCTTGGGTGTATGTCGTCTCCGCCGGAGAGGAGCAGTCCGTCTATTTTCCGCGCATATTCCTCCGGGACGGACTCGCCCTCCATGACGGGTATCATAAACGGCATTCCGCCGAAACGATATATCGCATCGGCGTAGCTCTTGTCGAGATACGCCCAAAAACCTCCGGATTCCTTGAATTCTATGTCCTGGGTTATGCCGATTACGGGACGCATGTTATTTCAAAATCTTCCCGGCGCGCTCGCCCGTCTGTTTGCCGCTTTGAACGGCGAACCTGCCGTTTACCAGAACATGTTCGATTCCATGCGGGAACTGGTACGGGTCTTCGAACGTCGCCGTATCGATTACCGTCGAGGGGTTGAATATAACTATGTCAGCATATAAATCTTCTTTTATATATCCGCGGTCTTTGAACTTCAGCCTGTCAGCCGCCATCCCGGTAAGTTTTCTCACCGCCATCGGAAGGCTCAACAATTTCTCTTCCCGCGCATATTTCCCAAGCACCCTTGCGAAGCTCCCGAATCCGCGCGGGTGCGGCTTGCCCTGCCTTGTCGCTCCGGATGTCCCGCGCGCCGTAGAATCAGAACCAATCATAATCCACGGCAGAGACAAGAAGGTTTTCAGGTTGTCCTCGCTCATGGAGAAATATATCGCCTGCGCGCGCGCCCCTTCCTCTATCAGAATATCGAACAGCGCCTCCACAGGCTCCTGCGCGCGGATTGCCGCGGCCTCCGCAAGCGTCTTGCCTTCAAGGGCGTGATTCTTTTCTGTTGACACCGACGCGATCATTACGCGGTTCCAGTATTCCGGAACGGGGTGGCCTGAGAGCACTTCTTCTCGCAATCTTGCCCGCATCTCCGGGTCTTTAAGCCGCTCCACTTCCTGCGCGTTTCCGCCCTCGTAGGCCCATGCGGGAAGGATTGCGTCGAGGTCCGTGCTGGATGCGGTATACGGATACCGGTCGGCTGTCACGTCCAGCCCTTCCGCGCGCGCCCGCTCTATCGCATCAATGACTTTTGATATTTTATGCCAATTGGCCTGGCCTGCGGTCTTCAAATGTGAAATCTGCACGGGTATGCCAGCCTCGCGCCCGACAGTTATGGCCTCCTCAATCGCCTCGACGAGTTTCGCGCTTTCGCTACGCATGTGGCTGGTATATAGCCCGCCGAATTTCGCCACTACTTTTGCCAGTCGCACGATTTCCGCCGTGTCGCTGTATACTCCGGGGGGATATATCAGGCCCGTGGAGAGGCCCAGCGCGCCCGCCTCCATCGCTTCCGAGAGGAGCGCTTCCATCTTCCGGAACTCGTCCTCGGTCGGTTTTCGATTCGCGTATCCGACGACTGACGCGCGCAGGTTCCCGTGCCCGCAGTATGTTGCGAAATTAAGAGCGGGCCGCGCCTTTTCGAGCGCGCCCATGTATCCGGGGAAGTCCGTCCACGTCTGCGTTATGCCAAGCTCTGCAAACTCGCTCTGACGCGCCTTCGCCGCTTCGCCTATCAGCGGCGCGGCGGACATGCCGCAGTTCCCGGAGACCTCGGTCGTCACGCCCTGCATAATCTTCGAGGGCGCGGACGGCTCGACAAGGAGCGAGAACTCCGAGTGCGCGTGGATGTCTATGAATCCTGGCGCGGCGGCAAGGCCCGCGCAGTCTATTGCTTCCGCATCCGGAACGGATAAACCGGAATTTATCCGCGCAATCCTCTCGCCGTCAATTAATATATCGGCGGAATAGCCTTCGGCGCCTGTGCCGTCGTAAAGGGTAATATTTTTTATGAGGAACATTCTATTTTTTGCTTTTATTTTTCATTTCCTTGCGTTCTGTAAAGATTCCTGTCTTAACATTGCTAATCTCCCTGGATATACCCGATAAACTTGCCCCTGGTCTCTTCGGATTCATCAAGGGATTTCAATTCGTCCTTTGATAGCTCTTTCGGTCTGTCTCTTTCGGCGTCCACGATGCAGATGAAGCCGAAGGGCTCGGTGCCGGGATTTATAAGCTGGTGCGGCTCGTTCGGGGCGACGTATAGCGCGTCCATGAAGCCGACGTCAAAGACCTTGTCCCCGGCGAGCGCGCGGCCAGCGCCTCGGACGCAAATCACGGCGTGCTCGTGCTCGTGCTTCTCAAGACTGCTGTGCCCGCCCGGCTCGACCTCGAAATACCGGACGTGAAACTTTGCGCTCTCGCCTTTCAGGCCGATGAGCGTCTGCCGGTCTATGCCGCAAAAAGCCGGTTGACCGGCTTCGCCCTGCTTATACACCTCTTTTGCAATTTCCGTCCATGTATAGTTCGGATTGAATTTATGCAGACGACTCTTACTCATTGTCTCTCCACCGACTACCTGTGTCCCGCCGGCTCAACGCCCGGCCCAGGGGCGCTTGCCCTCGATTGTGCCGCGCTCGACGAACTCGGTTATCCTGTCCGCTATCTCCTCCGGCTCGTCGAGGAACGTGATAAGCTCCAGGTCTCCCGGGCTAATTGTACCTTCCCTGAGGAGATTATCTGAGACCCAGCCCCACAGGCCAGACCAGAATTTCCTGTCCACCATGATTACCGGGAAGGGGCGTATTTTCATGGTCTGGATAAGCGTCAGGGCCTCGAAACACTCGTCCATCGTGCCGAAGCCTCCGGGAAAGATGATAAAGCCGAATGAATATTTTACCAGCATGACCTTGCGGATGAAGAAGTGCCTGAACTGCACTGCCTTCGTGAGATAAGGGTTGTGCTCCTGCTCAAGCGGAAGCTCGATATTAAGCCCGATGGACTTGCCGCCGGACTCGAACGCGCCCCTGTTTGCCGCCTCCATGATGCCGGGGCCGCCTCCGGTTATGACGGTAATGCCTTTTTCCGCCATTATCTTGCCCAGGCGGCGGGCGGTCTGATAGCGCAGGTCTGTAGACTTCGAACGGGCGGAGCCGAAGACGGTTACCGCCGGGCCGACGCCGTGCATCTGCTCGAAGCCCTCGACGAACTCCGACATTATCCGGAACATCCGCCAGGTGTCACCGACTTTAAGCTCGTCAACGAGGAACTGCTCTTTCGTCAGGAAATCTCCATTGTTTTTTTCGTAAGGGGGTCTTTGGGGTTCCATAAAACCATCTCCTGAGTAGCAATAAAAAAGCCCGGCGAGATTATCCGCCGGGCTATTATTCTATTTTAATTTCAGCGATATTGCAAGCAAATCGGGAATCAGACCTCTTTCTCTTTCTCCACGAGGAACACAGGCACGAATTTATTCAGTATGAAGAAGAGAATAAACGGTGTAACCGCAACCATAAGAACTCCGGGCCAGCCTTCCTTGAACGTCTCGGCATTGACCGGGACCCAGGGGAAGTGGTATTCCATGAAGCCGTGGAAGGTAGATGAGAACGCCTGGCCACCGATAACGACATTCCACCTCATCATGAACACGCCGAACAGGACGAAGACCGACGCTATCGCCGCCCGTTTGACCGTTATGCGCGGCCAAAGCAGCATTATGAAGGGCAGGACGTTGCCGATGGTGTACTGGAGGACGAAGACCTTGAAGGCATCCCTCTGATAAATTACCGCCCGGAGCGCATCCCAGGACTTCATCGCGGTGTATCCCCTGAAGACCAGGTCGAGAAGTTCCAGGGTGATGGCCAATATCATGAATATCATAAGGAATTTAGCGGTGAGCTTTACTTCGTGGTCTTCCACGCCCCTTATGTGCTTCAGGTCCTGATAGCCGTAGGATCCCGGCTTCTTGAGCTTCGCCATCCTCTTGCGCATCTCCATGACTACGGTATAGACGAGCAGGCATAGCGCGATACCTGAGACTACGGCGGACATTATGAATATGACCGGCATCAACGGCGTCATCCAGAGCGCGTTCGCCTTGACGGAGCCGAAGATAAAGCCGGCGTAGCCGTGAAGGAAGCAGGCGACCGGTATGCCTATGCCAGCCATGATGCTTATAGCCTTATGGTCTTTTTCAAGCGCCTCATGGCTTATGTCCCACGCGCCAAGGGTAAGGGCGCTAAATATAAGCTGACGGATACTGTCGATCATTCCCTTGTCCGGCTTGTTCTTAAGGGCCGTGGCGGTTTCCACGAAATATTTCCTGTAGACAAACCATATCTCCGTGGCCACAATGGTGGCATATGTCGAGAAGACTATGCCGAACGCCGCGATGGCGGAGGTGAAGTGCGGAGTCATCATGACTTCTATGCCCCGGAATGGCTGTTGGAGGTGCAACATAAGCGGCATCATTGCGACCGGGAGGAGCGCAAAGGAGAAGACAAGAGCGAACCGGGCTATGTCCTTAAGCTGCTTCACGCCGAAGACGTGATACAGAGACGAAAGCACGAACGCGCCAGCGACCAGGCCGGTCATGTACGGGTACATGACAATCTGAATCGCCCATGTCACGTATTCATTAGGATAAACGAAGTATTCCTTCGTCGTCCAGATCTCGCCATGTACCAGCATCTAATCTACCTCCTTGCTTAAGCCTATATAGAATGCCTGAGGCTTTGTGCCGAAATAGGATTTGAGGACGCCAATACGGCCATCCAACACGGCCAACGTGACCGGGTCGTTGGGGTCCCTTAAGTTCCCTATCTGCCTTGCGCCGAAGGGACACGCGCCAACACATGCGGTCTTCATACCGTGGTGGAGGCGGTGGTAGCACCAGGTGCACTTGTCCGCCACGTGATAAATCGGATGGAAGAACCTGGCGCCGTAGGGGCAGGACTGAATGCAGTAGCCGCAGCCGATGCACCAGGTTCTGTCAACAAGTATCGGGCCGTCCGGCGTCTTGTAAGTTGCTCCGACCGGGCAGACCTGGGCGCAGGGCGGGTTGTCGCACTGGTTGCAGAGCTTCGGCACGAAAAACCCTTTGGCTATATCGTTGGGGTCAACGGAAATCTTGCCCGCAGCGTTCTCGTCGAGCAGGGGAGAAGTAAAGCCGTCCCTGGCCTGCTTCGGGCAGTCGGCCCAGACCTTTCCTTCCTTGGTTACCACATAGCGTTCAACCCAGGTGCGGGACACGTTGGCCGTCCAGGGTATGTCGTTTTCGGTCTTGCATGCCTTGACGCACATGCCGCATCCCACGCACTTCGTCGTATCGACGAGGAATGCCCATTTCAGGTTTGGATTGGCGGCCAGGACGTCCTTAGGGTTCATGAGTTCCAGGGCCGACATCGGAACCGCCGCTCCCGCCACCACGACAATAGCGCTCTTGATGAAATCCCTTCTTTCCATTATTGAAGTCCCTCCATCACGTTATGAGGGTTGTGGCACTCCACGCACTCCTGTCCCGGGTTGTGCGTCAGTGGGTCTATGCCCGGCATGACATTCCTGCCGGCCCCCGGATACGGAAGATTCGCATGACACCGCAGGCAGAGCGCCCTCCTCTTGTCTATCTGGAGCTTGGGCGGGTTGTCCGGGTGGTTCAGAGCCGGACCGTGGCAATCCTCGCAGGGGATTATGGCGTGAGGCGAGGCGAGCAGGCTCTTGACGTGGCCTGGATGGCACTGCTGGCAGTAGCTGTCGTCCTTGGAAAACTTGTAGCTGATGGGGAAATTAATCCAGTCCTGCTCGTTGCTCAGACGATGGAAACCGTACATGTAGCCCTGTTCCTGTATCCCGAAATCCTTCGGGACGTAAAAATGCCTGAAGGTGAGAACCCCGGCTACGAGGACTATCACCACCCAGAGAGGCCGCCATACATGACTCATTCCCGCACTCCTTGAAACTGTTTTGGTTTAACTCCGGGACCCATACAACCCATTCATATGGGCATTGACGAAATAAGACTCAACCAAATCGGAATCCTGCACAGCTTGAGGCGCAATGATAATGAACAAAACGGCAGGCAAAGTCAAGGCAAAAATTTAACGGTCGGGAAAGGTTTTTTTTATAGCTTTATAATATTATGTTATGGCAGGTCCTCCAGGGGCATCAGCCCCCTTCTATCGGCCCTCCCTCGACCCAGAGGCTCCAGTTGGCGAACTCCTCCAGGTAATAGCGGCTCTTCTCCAGGATGTCGTAATGTTCCTCTTCTTCTGCGGCCATGCGCAGAAACATGGCCTTCACGGCGGCGTTTTCGGCGTCCTTTGCCGCGCTATCGTACATCCGGAAGCTCTCCTTTTCCTTCTCCATGCCGAAGTTCAGGGCCTTTATGTCGTCCGCCGTGGGAGGCACGTGCTCACCGATGTTCTTCTTTGCCTCGGCAAAGACGGACTTGAGCCTCTCTTTAGGGAGTGGAATGTCGAGGTCGGCTGCAACGGGCAGGATATTCTTTTTCAGGCGTTCAAGCAGGGCCTTGTGATGCACCTCATACTCGGCCAGGAAGGAAAACATGGCCTTCCCGAACTTGTCCTTTGTCCGGCTCTCGGCCTGCTTGTAGAAATCGTACCCCTCCTCCTCCATTTTTATTGCAATGTCGAGCACATCCTGAGTCTTCATCTTTAATCTCCCCCCTGGATTTGTAAAAATGAGGCTCTTTTATTTTCATGGTATAATCTTTAATGTAACAACTGGTTTTAATTCTAACACAATTATAGTTTTATATCGCGTAAAAATACATTAAAGGCGGTGTTTTTCACGCCGCTTTACAGTTTCGCGTCTTGAAGAGTAATTTGTCTTGACATAACGGCAAGTCAAAGTGCTATTATGCTCATAATGAAGTCTAAACAATAAATTACAAGGAAATTATTTCAAGGAGAATTATCGTGCCGAACAGGAAATCCGCATCGCTTTTCAGGCAGGCAAGGAAACTTATACCGGGAGGCGTAAATTCGCCCGTCAGGGCGTTCAGGAGCGTCGGGACGGAGCCGTTTTTTGTCGATAGGGCTAAGGGATCAAAGATATTCGATGTGGACGGCAACGCATATATTGACTACGTCCTGTCCTGGGGGCCGATGATCCTGGGCCACGCGCACCCGACGGTCGTAAAGGCCCTGAAAAGCGCGGTTTCGCGCGGCACGAGCTACGGCGCGCCGACCGGCCTTGAAGTAGAGCTTGCAAGGATGGTAAAAGACGCGGTGAAGTCTATCGAGATGGTCCGGATGGTGAGTTCCGGTACTGAGGCGACCATGTCCGCCATACGGCTTGCGCGGGGGTTTACCGGGCGGGATAAAATAATAAAATTTGAAGGCGGCTACCACGGTCATGCGGACAGCCTGCTTGTGAAGGCCGGAAGCGGCGCGGCGACATTCGGCGTTCCGGACTCCCCAGGGGTGCCGGCGGCCCTTGCGGGCCTTACCATCACCTGCCCGTATAACGACCTTGCAGCCGTCAAAAAAATATTCGAGAAGGACGGCAGAAACATAGCCTGCGTGATTGTCGAGCCGGTGGCGGGCAACATGGGCTGCGTGCCGCCCGTGGACGAGTTCCTCCCCGGCCTTCGGAAGCTATGCGACGACCACGGCGCGCTCCTGATACTCGACGAGGTGATGACCGGCTTCCGTGTCGCATACGGCGGCGCACAGTCGCTCTACAGGGTAAAACCGGACATCACCTGCCTGGGCAAGGTAATCGGTGGGGGGCTTCCCGTCGGCGCATACGGCGGCAGGGCGGAGATAATGAAGAACATTTCGCCGGACGGCCCCGTGTATCAGGCCGGGACTCTTTCCGGCAATCCACTTGCCATGATTGCCGGCATAGAGACGCTGAAACTTCTCAGGCAGCCTGGTGTATACGGGGAACTGGAGAGAAAGAGCGCGCTTTTGACCGATTTATTGAAAGAAGAGTTTAAAAAAGCGGGCGTAAATGCGAGTTTTAACCGTGTCGGTTCCATGTTCACGGTCTTCTTTACAGGCAGGAAGGTCGGGAACTATACGGACGCGAAGTCTTCTGACACTGTAAAGTTTTCAAAATTTTTTAGGGGTATGCTCGAAGGCGGGGTAAGCATGGCGCCGTCGCAGTTCGAGGCGGCCTTCATGTCCCTGTCCCATAGCGATTCCGACATAAGGAGGACGGCAAGAGCCGCGAGAGCGGCGTTGAAAAACATCTGAAGCCACGTCCGGGGGAGGTGGAGCGATGTTCAGGAACGGCATGACCGCGCGGTCGTTGGCCTGGATTTTTGTTATTGTCATTGTCCTCATTTCCGCGTCCGGTTACGGAGCCTACGCGCTCTGGGACTACAAGGAAAACAACCCGAACTTCTGCATGGGCTGTCATCTCATGAAGACGGCCTTCGACAAGTGGTCCATATCCGAGCACAAGGGCGTAAACTGCCATCAATGCCATCACCTCTCCCTTATGGAACAGAACAAGCTTCTCGTCTCCCTTGTCCTGCACAACCCCAGGACAATACCGCCGACACACGGCAAGGTCCTCGTTCCCTGGAAATACTGCGTGAAATGCCACTGGGAGACAGACCCCATGTACCCGAATGCCCGCAACGTAAGCGATTCTCCCATCCACGCAAGGCACTTCTTCGAGGGCAAGATCCAGTGTTCGGGCTGCCACGGCTACAGGCTGCACGAGTTTTCCGTGGAGCCCAGGTTCTGCGTGAAGTGTCATCCGAAAAACGCGAAGGTGCACGGCATGGAGGACTTCGCATGTCTCGCATGCCATACGGACGAGTCGAGTAACCTGCTGCCCACGCGCAACAAGTGCCTTAGATGCCACGGAGACGCAAGGCAGAGGGCGCGGATTGCCGCCATGCCGAAGACTGTGGATACAAGGCATTTCCATCCCTCGGCGGAGGAAATTGCAATAGCCTCGAGCCTAACAACCTTCCCGGACGACGGGCCGATGAGGTTCAACTGCTACCAGTGCCACAAGCCGCACAGTCAGCTCATGCCCGTGGTGGAGAAGGACTGCATGGCCTGCCACGGCACCGTGCCTCACACCGGGAAACACGCCCTGCACCTTGGCATGGGGCTGAAATGCCTCGACTGCCACAGGCCGCACACATGGAGGGTGACAAAGGCCATGGGCCGGTCGGCAAAATGCACGAAATGTCATGGGCCTGTCAATCCGGCTGATTTCCTGCTATAATGAAAACCTCGCCGGCTGCATAACACAAAAGGGAGGGCCCGCCTCATGGCGGGTCCCTGTATTCATGGAAGAACGGGACAAGGAGTTCTGGCGCAACCTCTATCAGCTTGCCGCTATGGGCATAAACCTCGTAGCGGCGACCTTCATCGGGCTTTTCATGGGCTGGGCCATTGACAACTGGCTTACGCCTAAGCTACACTGGCACACCTCGCCCTGGTTCACGATGATATTCCTCCTGTTCGGGATAATCGCGGGGTTTAAGAACATGTTCCAGATGGCAAAGAAGAGTAATATCGAAAAGCCCGGGGAGGAAGGCAGCAAAAAGGGCGATTCCAGGGACAAGGACAAGGATAAATTCTAAAGCGATGACAAGAAACGAGCGCCATGTTACCGGCCAACAAGCAGCACTTTAAAAAAGTCGCCCTCTGGGGCGGCAGCATTTCTGCGATACTCGCGGCGGCGAGCCTCGTGAAGTTCCCGCCCCTGATTGCCGCGAGCATCATAACCGGCGCAGTAATCTCCGTATTCAACATCTACTCGATCATAACGCTCGTCGAGGCCCTTGCCGGCGCGGCCATGTCCGACAGGCGCGTGAAGAAGGCCGCAAAGATACTTTCGGTCGTCGTGCACCTCGTGAAGTTTCTGATTTTGCTTGCCATTTTATACCTTCTCGTGGTATATAAACTTACGAACCTGCTCGGCCTTGCGTTCGGATTTACCGTCGTGGTCGTAGCGAACATATTCGCGGGCCTCTCCGGCCTGAAGGGGGCCAAAGGCGGAGAGGGCGGCTTGAACGGGTAGCGTCCATGTCTGGCGAGGGGCATGGAATATTGGCTTCAACCAGTTTTTCTTCATGTTAAGCAGCACGTTTTCCATATTTCCAGGCATCGGCCCGCGCCTCGAGAGATACCTCTGGCGCGCGGGCGTCCTTACTTGGGAAGACTTCCTTTCCGCAGAAAAAATCCCCGGATTCTCCAGTCAGAGAAAATCACTGCTGGACGGCTACGTCATAGACGCTCTGAGCGCGCTCAAGTCCGGAAACATGCTGTACTTCCAGCCGCTCCTGGGCCCCGGCGGCCTCTGGAGGCTGTGGGACAGATTGGGGCCGGAAGCCGTCTGCATGGACATCGAAACGGACGGCAAAAGTCCGGAAAACGGCGCGGTGACTGTCGTCGGCTTCTACTCGAACGGTGAGTACCGCCCTTACGTTTGCGGAAGGAACCTTGCCCAGGACAGCGTTCAGAGGGAGATAGAAGACGCGCGGCTCCTCGTGACATTCGCCGGCAGCACCTTCGACGTACCATACCTCAAGGCCTTCTACCCGGAGCTGAGGGTTGACGTGCCGCACCTCGACCTCTGCCCGGCGGGGCACAGGGCGGGGCTTAAAGGCGGTCTCAAGAAGGTGGAAAAGATAGTGGGCATAGCGCGGGCGGGCGAGGTCGAGGGCATCGGCGGCTACCAGGCCGTGCTCCTCTGGCAGGCTCACATGCGGGGGCGCGAGGGCGCGCTGGATACGCTTATCGCGTATAACCGCGAGGACACGGAGAACCTCCATGCCCTCGCCGGGAAAATCTACGACATATTAAACGACATTTCCGGCTTCCCGGAATTCGCGGGCAACCGTTCGGCAACGGCATCTTCAAAATGATAAAACGCCTCGTCGTATCTTTTGCCATACTCTTCATGTTTTCCGCGCCGTCTTACGCCGCGGGAACATCCCCTTTTCCGCCCGGCGGGATGAGCGCGGATGCGCGGTTTAAAAACGCGCTGAATCTCTACATGAGCGGCTCGTTTTCCGCGGCAGAAGATGCCTTCGAGGAATACCTGAAAGAGTCCCCGGACGGTCTGCGCGCGAACGACTCTCTCTACTGGCTCGGCAAATGCCAGGAGTTGAAAGGACAATACGGGGAGGCCGAAATACTCCTGCGCCGGGCTGCCGGGAATTTCCCGACAGGCGGGATAGCCGCATCCATCCGGTTCGAGCTTGCATATTGCCTCTACTGCCCCGGCAACCCGAAACGCGACCTGAGCGCTGCCTTCAGGGAGTTCATGAAGATCCCGTCCATTTTCGCCGCAGACGGCAAAGACGGACAGACCGGAGACGCCGCGCGGGCGGCAATCCCGCAGGCGCTTTACTACGCGGCCAAGTGCCTGATGGATATGAAGGACTACGCTCAGGCGGATGAAATACTCGCGCGCATAGGAAGGGAGTTCCCAAACTCCCCTTACGCAGCCCCTGCGCTTTATTGTCTGGGCATGGCGAACCTCGCACAGGGTAACACGCCGGGCGCGCTTGCGGCGTTCAGGGGAATGCTGGCCGGTTATCCGGCCGGGCTTTATTCCGACAAGGCGGCGGCGGAGACAGGATTGATCGAACGCGGGGTTAAGTCCGGTTCCGTTGCGAAAGATTCAGTTAATATCAAGGCGGCGCCATGAAAAAACCTTCGGCCATTGCCGCCTGCATTCTGCTTCTTGCGTCGTCCATTCCGGCATTCGCCGACGTCTCCGGAGCGCCGTCAATTTTTCCCGCATCCCCATCCGCCTCACCGGTTGCCGCCGCAAGGCCCGCGCCGCTTAAGGACCTCTCCGTCAGACGCGCGGCGGCAGAGGCCGGTTCGGGCGAAGGGGTTCTCGCGTGCAACAGCGACCCGGCGGGCGCGAACGTCTTCATTGACGGCGTTTCGCTTGGCGAGGCCCCGCTCAGGAAGGAGCACATAAAGACCGGGACGTATTCCGTGGCGTTCAGGAAACGCGGATACGAAAACTCCGTAGAGAGAATAACCATAAAAAAAGGCGTGACCCTGACTATCGACGAGAAACTGGCCCCGGCGCGCGGAAGCATAACGGTGCAGTCCCACCCCCAGGGCGCGGCGGTATATCTCGACGGCGTGGAAGACGGAATTACGCCGGTAACGCTTTCGCATGTATCCGGCGGGGCGCACAGGCTGGCGCTTCTGAAGGAATATTTCGAGCCGGATGAAATACGTGAGACGCTTAAGGCCGGAGAGAGCCGGACTGTCCGCATCCGACTTGAAAGGCGCATCCTGTTCTTGCCAATCGGGGCGGTAAACGTGCCGCCTTCCGCCGCACAGGATGTGCTGGCGGCGCTTGAGGGCATCGAAGGGCTTCACGTCATTCCCGCAAGCATCGGGAAGCTTCAGGACATCCTGCGCTCGAGGGAGCTCGACCCTTCGTCCGTCAACTTCCTCGAATCAGGCAAGAAGAGATTGAGCCTTGAGGACCTCGCAGTCCTGTCGAGCCTCCTTGAAGAGGAGCGCGCACAGTTTGCCGTTTCCGTCTCCGAAAGGCAGGCGGGCGGCGAGAATATCGTCTCTCTCGCGCTTTACAGCGCATGCTCGTATATCCCTGACGTGTTAGATATTCCATTCGGGGACGAAAACGGCCTCGCGTCCGGCCTGAAGAAGTTCGCCAGTCAGTGGGAAGCCCAGGACACGTCCGCGGGCGGCAAGCCTTTCGAGTCGGAGGCCGCGCCGGAAGACAAAGGCTATCTCTTCAATCTTGCGCTGGCGCGCATACCCGAGAAACTGCATCCAGGCTGCGGGGAGCTGATTACGCTCGGAAACGCGTATTTCCGGACGGGCGATTATGCGGACGCGCTGAAGGCATACCAGAAGGCGGCCTCCAGCGCCCGAATCGGCATATGCCGCGGGACGGCGCTCTATCGAATGGGCAAGGTCTATGAGAAGATGGGCCTCTGGACGGACGCCGCAAGTTCCTACCGGGGGCTGTGCATCCTCTACCCCGATGCGACGCTCATCTCCCCATCTGGCCCGAAGGCCGCTCCGCTCGCCGAAGCGCGCATGAAAGACCTCTACAGGCTCGGCATCCTCAAGGAGCGCTGGTGGCCTGGCGGGGAGTAAACCGCCCCGCGTCCAAGACACGGGCATCCTGGCATGTTTTTCTTGATTTGCGCATATGCAATGATTTTACCGCGGGTTGCAAAACACGCCGAATCCGTGCGGGAGAGAGCGGCTTATGAATAATCCGGCCCGGGCGCGGCGGGCCGATTTCCTACTTTTTACCCAGGCCCCGGAGCGCTTTAGGGTTTTTCGGGTCGAGGCCAAGCGCCGCCTCGAACGCCTCCTTCGCCTTCTCCCTAATCCCCGCCTTCTGGTATAAAAGTCCAAGGTTTGCGCGGTGTTCCGCGTTTTTCGGCTCAAGCTCGACAGCCGTGAGCATCGCCTCCTCGGCCTCCGCCTCGCGGTGCGGCCTCTGGAGGAGCGCAAGCGCTAAGTTACTGTAATACAAGGCATTTACTGCGTCGAGCCTCACGGCTTCCTTGAAAAAAACCGCCGCGGACTCGAAATCCTTCTTCCTGAAACTCTCTATTCCCTGGGTAAAAGCCTCCTTCGCCTTTGCCGCGTCCTTTGGCTTTTTCTTCTTTGTTCCCAAGCCCTTATCCGTCATAATCGTCGCAAGCGAGAGGTCGTATTCCCAACGGCGCGAGTCGTCGGATAGTATTGCATAGGCCTCGGAAACCTTCGAGAAAAGCTCGCCGAGTTCCCCTGACAACTTCTCCATGCCCGGCCTGAACTGCCCGTCGGGGTGATAAAGCCTTGCAAGTTTTTGATATGATTCTTCTATTTCCCCCTGCGAGGCCTCGGAATCCAGGCCCAGGAGCTCGTAGTGGTTCTGCGTTTTGGCGTCGAAATACGCCTTTTCTATGGCGGTTTTGTCTATTGCCGGCCCTTCTGCGGGGGAGGCGATTCTCTGCTTTTTCTTGTGTTTTTCCTCGCCTTCCTCCAGCATACCTATGGAAAAGAAGGCGTATATCGACTTCAGGGCCTCGAAATCACCGATGTTCGAATAGGTTATGACTTCTTTTATCGTCCGCTTTCCGTCGAAGAGGCCGAGTATCTTCTTTTCCTCCTGGGAGACGTCCACATCCTGGTAAAGCTTCAGGGGGTCGGAAGTAGGTCTCAATACCGCTTCCATGGGCGGGATTCCGCGCGAAATCCGCGTCCAGTCGTCTATTCTCTTTACTCCGTCCATTATGAGGTTTGCCGTGGACATATGGAGCGTTATAACCTCGCCCGGCGGTATCTCGCCCGGGAGGAACTCGTAGCTCCCGTCGGTCAGGTCGAAGAGGCTTGCGACAATCTCCCGCACCTGGTATTTCACGCCCCAGAAGAGGTCCTTCGGCTTCAGATACCCGAGTTCCACAAGTATCCCGCCCAGGCGCTTTTTCGTCTGGGAAATGACCTTCGAGGCCGTCTCGAACTGCTTCACGCTTATCTTCCCGGCCTTCAGCAGAACCTCTCCAAGGCGGTCTCCCTCGTAGTTGGATGAGGCGAAGATTATTTCACCGTTCTTCAGATACAGGTCCTTGGTTACGCCCTCGCGCGAGATGGAGAGCGTGCCGGACGCCTTTATCCGGTGCAGGTGAGTCAATATGCCGGGCAGGCCGTTTTCCACGAGCTTCCCGGACAGTGGGGCTTTATGTGGCATGGCCTGTGATTATACCCGCCCGTATGTCTTTGTCAATCCCCATAATTTTAAAAGAATTTCATACTATACGCGATTGACAGGAGTTTTATGCATATGATAGTATTTCTAAGTTCATAATAAATTTTTGAAAACTTAAATATTTGGCCATAATTTATAAGGTCCACGAAAGGAGAGCTTGTTATGAAGCACAGGGTAGGCATCCTCACTGGAGGCGGGGACTGTCCGGGGCTGAACGCGGTTATCAGGGCGGTTTTCCGGCGGGCCGAGCAATACGATTACGAGGTAATCGGAATCCGGGACGGCTGGAAGGGCCTTATGGAGATGCAGTGCGATCCCCTTACGCGCCAGCAGGTATCCGGCATCCATCTCTTCGGCGGGACTATCCTTGGCACGTCCAGGACGAACCCGTTCAAGAAGGAAAACGGGGCTGAGATTGTCGCCGAGAACATGAGAAAAATGGATCTCTACGCGCTTATCGCCGTCGGAGGGGACGACACCCTGGGCGTCTGCAACAAGCTCTCGAAGATGGGGCTTAATACCGTAGGCGTGCCGAAGACCATAGACAACGACCTCTCCGCGACCGACGTGACATTCGGCTACGACACCGCCGTGTCCATCGCAACGGAGTGCATAGACCGTCTGCATACGACCGCGGAGTCTCATCACCGGACGCTCGTTGTGGAGATCATGGGGCGGCACGCCGGCTGGATTACCTGCGCGGCGGGGATAGCCGGTGGCGCGGACATGATACTCGTGCCGGAGGAGCCGTTCAATATCGTCGAGGTCTGCGACGTCCTCAAAAAACGCGCGGCGAGGGGCAAGAAGTTCAATATCGTCGCCGTCTCCGAGGGAGCGAAGTTCTCCGAGGCGCCCGGCGTGGAAGGGAGTCTCGTGCTCCAGACGGCGGAAAAGGACGCCTTCGGGAATGTCCGCCTCGGCGGCATCGCCAACATCCTCGCCAAGGAGATAGAGACCAGGACGGGTTTCGAGACCAGGGCCGTCATCCTCGGCCATATCCAGAGGGGCGGCACTCCCACGGCCTACGACAGGGTGCTCGCCACACGCTTCGGCGTGAAGGCGGTGGACCTCGTGCACGAGGGCAGGTTCGGGGTGATGGTTGCGATACACGGAACGAACATAGAGGCCGTGCCGCTCGAAGAGGCCGTGGGCAAAACAAAAACGCTCGACATGGACGTATACGAGACGGCAAAGATTTTCTTCGGCTGATTTTGGTGTAAAATAAATATATGAAGACAATAGCCCTGCTCACCTCCGGGGGAGATTCCTCCGGCATGAATGCCGCAATCAGGAGCGTCGTGCACACCGGCCTCGACATGGGCATGCGTGTGATAGGCTTCATTCAGGGCTACCAGGGGCTTATCGAGAACCGGTTCATTGAGATGGACGCAGGCTCCGTGGACGGCATAATCCAGCGCGGAGGCACGATACTGCGCTCAGCCAGGAGCAGCGAGTTCAAGAGCGACTGGGGCCAGAAGACCTCCCTCGAAAACCTCTCAAAGGACAACGTGGACGGCCTTGTCGTAATCGGCGGAGACGGCTCCCTGCACGGCGCGCAGGTCCTGCACGACCTGGGCATCCCGGTCTCCGGGATACCGGCTTCCATCGACAATGACATCTACGGCACGGACATGGCCATAGGAGTCGATACGGCCCTGAACAACATCGTCCGCGCCGTTGACATGCTCCGGGATACGGCCTCCTCGCACGACCGCGCGTTCATCCTCGAAGTCATGGGCAGAAGCTCCGGATACCTGGCCTACACCTCCGGGCTTGCGTGCGGGGCCGAGGCTGTCATAATCCCGGAAGTGCCCTACGACCTCGAGGCCATCGGGACGCGCCTGCTGGAGGCCAAGAGGCGCGGGCGCACGAACAGCATAGTCATAGTCGCCGAGGGCGCGGCATCCGCCTACGCCGTGGAACTGAAGCTGAAGTCCTTCGCGGGCTTCGAGACGCGCATCACCGTGCTGGGCCATCTCCAGCGCGGCGGAGATCCTACCGTCTTCGACAGGCTGCTCGGAAGGCGGCTTGGGGCGGCGGCTGTGAAGCGTCTGAAAAACGGCGAGCGCGGCTTCATGGTGGGACTTATAAACAACGAGATAGTTTCAACCTATTTCAGGGACGTCTTCGCAAACAAAAAACTTCTGAGCGAAAAGAACCTCGCAATGGCACGCCAGCTTTCCGGGGCGAATATGCACAATCCGGAAAAGGAGTCTTGAGTATGGCCGAGAACGTGGACGAGCTGTATATGCGCGGCAGGGACGCCTTCAACAACAAAGACTGGGCCGAGGCCCAGAAATATCTCGAGCGGGTGGTTACGATGCGGCCTTACGCCGACGTCTTCAACAAGCTGGGCCAGATATACCACGGGAAGGGGGAGCTTTCCAGGGCGGCAGAGGCGTTCAGAAAGGCTCTGGCGTTAAACCCCAGCTATACCGAGGTCTCGCTTAACCTCGCCGTGACGCTGAACGACATGGGCAAGTACGCCGAGGCGAACGAGATATTCGGCAAGGCCGCAAAGATCGCCCACGGCTCGCCATATTCCATAGACCCGTTCATAAAGGGAAAACTCGCCAACGAACACGCGAGGATAGGCGACATATACTACGACATGGGGCTTTTCGGAGAAGCCGTGGAGGAATACAGAAAGGCCATAAACCTGCGGCCGGCCTGCGTGGACATCCTCACGAAAGTCGGCATCGCGTACCGCGAGAAGGGCATGTACAACGAGGCGATACGCGAGTTCATGAAGGCCCGGGAGATACACCCGCGCTACATCCCCGCCCGCATCAACCTCGGCATAACATATTACATGAAGGGCTTCATAGACTTGGCCGTGAAGGAATGGACCGAGACGCTCGAGATGAACCCGGAGAATACGGACGCCAAGATGTACCTGAAGTTTATCCAGAGCGAGCAGGAAGGCGGGGAGAGCCTGGAGAACCTTTAAAGTCAAAGGCTGAGATTGCTTCGCTTCGCTCGCAATGACAATCGCGGGTCATTGCGAGGAGCCGGAGGCGACGCGGCAATCTCAGATTTTAATGCCACCGTTGCTTTCAGTCAATAACCTGCGCACAGAGTTCCGCACGCGCGAGGGAAACTTCTACGCCGTTGACGGCGTAAGCTTCCACGTGAATCAGGGAGAGGTTCTTGGACTTGTCGGCGAGTCCGGCTGCGGCAAGAGCGTAACGGCCCTGTCCATAATGCGCATCCTCCCGGACCCTCCGGGACGCGTCGCCGGCGGCTCCGTGATATTCGAGGGAGTAGACCTGCTAAAGCTCCCGGAGCCGAAGATGCGATCCGTCCGGGGCGGCAGGATAGGCATGGTATTCCAGGAGCCGATGACCTCGCTCAACCCAGTCTTCACCGTCGGCGACCAGGTTGCCGAGGCGCTCGCAGTCCACAAGGGTCTGAAGAAAGACCGGGCGCGCGCCCGCGTTGCAGAACTCTTCGACATTGTCGGCCTGCCGGAGCCGGAAAAGCTCCTCGACGCCTACCCGCACCAGCTCTCCGGCGGGATGCGCCAGAGGGTGATGATTGCGATGGCAATCTCATGCGGGCCGGCGCTTGTCATTGCCGACGAACCCACGACCGCGCTCGACGTGACGATTCAGGCCCAAATACTTACGCTCCTCGACGACATCCGCAAAAAGACCGGCACGGCGATTATCCTCATAACGCACGACCTGGGAATTATCGCGCAGTTGGCGGACAGGGTCGCCGTTATGTACGCCGGAAGAATTGTCGAGGAGGCTCGTACGGACGACATATTCCACGACCCACTGCACCCGTATACCGAAGGGCTTCTGGCGTCCATCCCGAAGCCGGGCGAGAAACTTTCGCGGCTTAAGGCCATTCCCGGCATGGTGCCCAGGCTAAGCGAACTCCCGCACGGATGCAAGTTCCTTCCCCGCTGCCCCTACGCAAAACCGGAATACTCCGAGACCGAGCCGGAGCTTATCGAGGTGAAGCCCAGCCATTTGGTGCGATGCTTCCGCGCGCAGGGGAGATAAAAACCTATTCCTTCATCAGCGACGTCTCTTCCGGGACGGTGAGCACGGCGTCGACGGAGCTTTCGTTCCACTTGTGCGAGGGCGCCCAGTCCATAATCACGAGCACGGGCTTCATCTCGAACCAGCCTTCCTTTATACCCTTAATGTTCTCCTTGTGCGGGAGAACCCCGGCGACGTCCGCATGGCAGAATATCGCAAGCCCTTCCTGAGCGTTCTCGCGTATCACGGACTCCAGGAGGTCGGGCTTGTCCAGGCGGCCAAGCCTCTTGTCGGTATCAACCTTCGATATGTCGTCCGAGCCGAGTTCCTCAAGCGTGAGAAGCGCGGTATCAAGGCACCTTGCCGCCGGAGAGGACACGGCCTTCTGTATCCGGTAACGCTCTCCGAGCCTGCCCTTCAGCATATCCACCACCTGTTCCACTTCATACCTGCCGGTAAGGCTGAGTCTCTTTGGTGGCCTGTTCGCGGTCTTCGCATGGGTTATGATTACTATTTTCATCTTTTCTTCGCCTCCTCGTTTTTATGTTGCTTCTTAATAAAAATTAATATAGGATTAACCCCCGTTTAACAATCATGCATTATAATTCAGCCATCGATATTGGATGGCTGAAATTATTTTAATAAAGTTTACGGAGTTAGAAATGCTTAAGCGCATACTTCTGTTCGTTGTGCTCCTTGGCGCCTGTGTCGGTCTTGGGATGCTGAACTACACCCTTTCCGGCCCAGCCGGATATTAAAAGCCTCTTCCCCGTTTATTTCAGGTATTCGCCAAGCCAGTCCGCCACCTGCGAAAGCAGTTTCGGGTCCTTCTGGAACATCTGCGCGCCATGCCCGGCGTCTGAGAGTATTACCACCTTCTTTTGCCCGCGGGCGAGCTTCGACAATACACCCACCGCCTCGTAAGACGTCGTGTCCTCCCTCGAAGCGGCGATGAATACCGGCCTTTTCCCGTATTCCTTCATGGGTGCAGTCGTGTCTATGTTGTGATATGCAAGCCCGGGCGAGAGCATGACGAGCGCCTTTACCGCCGGGTGCCTTGCGGCATAGATAAGCCCTGTGGAGGACTGTATCGACGCCCCGACAAGCCCGACGGGGACATTCCTTCCCGCACCGTTTCTGCGCAGGTAATCCAGCAGCGCGCCTTCGTCTGTCGTCATATTTTCAAAGTCCTGGTCGGAAAAGCTCTCGAAGGTCTCCCTTTCCCCGTTATGAAGCGTGCTCTCTCCGTGCCCGCGCGCGTCGTACGCGGCGACATTATAACCCCTTCTGCTTAATTCCCTGGCAAGCCCGATGAACTCGCTTCGGTCGCTTCCGAGCTTGTGCATAAGGAGTATCACGGGCATTCCCTTTCTGCCGGAATAATACGTGCCGTGGAGCGTCCAGCCGTCCGGGGTATGGACGGTTATCTCGCGGGGCGTTGCGGCGGAAGCCGCGACGGGAAGAAACGCCAGGATAAAAAATATCCCTGCCAGGCTTTTCATGGGCAGGCTCCTTTTCATGGAGTTGTGATTTTCCGGAAAGTATAGCAGACGCCGGATTGTATCACAAAATAAAGAAATATGAAGTCATAAATCCCGGTATCGCGTCTCGATGCTTATCTTAAAGTTTTAACTTTAGATTAGTCTGTTTTTATATTGACAAAATATGTCAGATATTGTATTTGTAATCCGCTGTTATTCTTAATAATAGAGGGGGAACGGCATGAACTGCTGGGAAATCAGGAAGTGCGCGGAAGAGGTAATGAAAAATTGCCCTGCATGGCCGGAGCAGGGCGCGGACTGCTGGAAGGTTACCGGTACGCTTTGCGATTCCGGAAAGATGAGGATGAAGACGCGGGCGGAGAAAATCGAATACTGCCGGAGGTGCGATTTCTATATCAATTACGCCAACAGGTTCTGACTATTTGAACTTGCACCACTCCACCTTGTCCTTGCTCCAGGGGCTTTTCCTGCCTTCGAGATAGGCCTCCATCCCGTCTCTCTGCTCCGTTCCCGGGCCGAAAGACTCCCCGAAGGCGTTTATCTCGGCCTCTTCGAGTATGTCCGAGAAACCCTTGTCGAGGCCGGAGTTTACAAGCGTCTTGGCCTGGCGCACGGAGTCCGGGGCATTGTTGGCTATCCTGAAGGCGAAATCCCGCGCGGCGTCCATCAGCTCGTGCTGGTCTTTCACGACCTGGTTTACAAGCCCTATCTCGAACGCCTCCGACGCGCCTACCTCCCTGCCTGTAAAGAGAATCTCCTTCGCCCTCCCCGCGCCGACTATCGCCGGGAGACGGGCCGTCGCGCCGGAAGAGGGCGGCACGCCTATCTTTATCGTGGACATCGAAAACACGGCGTCTTTCGTGCATATCCTCAGGTCGCACGCAAGGGAGAGCTCGAAGCCTATGTCGAACGCCTTGCCGCTTATGGCCGCGATGACAGGCACGGGCAATTCCTCCAGGCCGCGCATGGCCTTATGGCCTATGCGGGAGAGAAGCTTCGCCTCCTCGCGTCCTACCTTAACCATGTCCTTTATGTCCATGCCTGCTGAGAAGTTCGGGCCTTCGCCGGTTATGACGACGCTGCAAAGCTTTATCTTCGGCCTCAAGTCCTCTTCTATGAACCTGTTTATGTCCGCCATCACCTTTCGGGAGATGTAGTTGTCCGGGGGGTCGTTCAAGATTATCGCGCCTATGCACTCAGGGTCGGTGAATGTAACGTAGGCCATATTATACCTCCTCCCACTTCTTCCGCTGGAATATGTAATACAATACCGGTATCACAACGAGCGTGAGCGCCGTGGAGGCCGCCATGCCGAATATAAGCGACCACGCAAGACCGCTCCAGACGGGGTCGGACGCGATTACGGAGGCGCCGAGTATGGCCGCAAGGGCGGTGAGGACAATGGGTCTCGTGCGAATCGCCCCGGCCTCTATCAACGCGCGCTCTATGGGCATGCCTTCGTTTTTCTTGTCCTGTATGAACTCGATTAAAATAATCGAGTTCCTTACGACTATGCCCGCAAGCGCTATGACGCCAATCATGGACGTCGCGGAGAAATAGACCCCTGTCAGGGCGAAGCCCGGCATTATTCCTATCATGGCGAGCGGTATCGGGCCCATTATTATGAACGGCACGATGAACGAGCGGAACTTGCCCACGAGAAGGAGGTATATCAGGACGAGCGCGACGGCCATCGCCGCGCCCAAGTCCCGGAAGACATCTTTCGTAAGCTTCATCTCCCCGCCCCAGTTCAGGCTGTACCCCTTGGGCAGGGGATGTTTTTCGAGCCATTTCATCATGTCTATGACGGCGTAGAGCGGCGGTCTTCCGGCCATCTCCCCGTAAACGTAAGTCACCTTCCTCATGTCCTTGTGGTATATCGGCTTGTCCTCGCCCGAAGGCACGACATGGGCAAGCTCCGTCAGTGGTATCTGGCTTCCGTCCTTTCCCATGACGTATATCTGCCCAAGGCTCGACGGCGTAGCCCGCATGGCGCGCGGGAAACGCAGGAAGATGTCCACGGGGTTCTTCTCGTCCGGGACGTGAAGCGTGGTGACGGTAACTCCTTCGAGCGCTATCCTCATGGCGCCGATTATCTGTTCCGTGGATATTCCGTTCTCGGCGGCCTTGGTCTTGTCCACGATTATGTGATACATGGTCGAGTCCGCCTGGAGGCTGTCGTCGATGTCCGTAACTCCGGCGGTCCTTGAGAAAAGTCCGCGCACCTCCTTTGCCAGCGCGCGAAGCTCCCTGTAATGCGGGCCGTAAATCTCCGCCAGGACTGTCGCGCGGACGGGCGGCCCGGGCGGGTCTTCGACAATCTTTATGTTCGCGCCGTATTTTTTGCCGAGCGCGGCAATCTCCGGTCTTATCTTCAGCACGAGGTCTTCGCTCGAGATTGAGCGGTCTGACTTGTCAACAAGGTTAACCCTTATGTCCGCATACTGCGGCATGTTCCGCGCGCCGCTCCCGCGCAGGAGGCCGTTGAAGTCAATCACTGAGGGCACGCCCACGAACGTTTCGTAGTTTTCCACCTCCGGTATCGTGGACACATAGCGCCCGACGGCCCTCGCCACCCTGTCCGTGTCTTCGAGCGCCGTGCCCCTCGGCATATCGACGGTAATCAGAAACGTGTTCTTGTTCGCCTTCGGGAGCATCCGGAACTGCACCCACTCAAGAAGCGGAAACGTCATGACGGCCAGGAACAGGACGATTATCACGGCTATGAACATGCGCCTTTTCGATTTGCTCTCAAGCAGCGGCCCCAGTATTTTTTTATACAGCCTGAATATCCGCGTGTCCTCGAGCTTCCCCTCGCCCGCGTGCCTCACCTTCACCAGCCTGAAGGCCGCCCACGGCGTTACAATGAACGCAATCATAAGTGACGCGAGCATGGCGACCGGGACGTTAAAGGGTATCGGCGCCATGTACGGCCCCATCATGCCCGTTACGAAGAACATCGGCAGGAAGGCGAGTATGACGGTGAGCGTCGCCAGAACCGTCGGGCTTCCGATTTCGTTCACGGCGGTTATCGCGGCCTGGAGGCGCGGCATCTTCTGCGCCTGGTAGTGCCTGTGGATGTTCTCCACGACGACTATCGCGTCGTCCACGAGAAGACCCAGCGATAGCGTGAGGGCAAAGAGCGTAATCCTGTTTATCGTCTGCCCCGCGAGCATACCGGTCCCGAGCGTGACGAAAAGCGTCAGAGGTATGGCAAGCGCGACAATCATCGCGTCCCGCCATCCGAGCGCGACGAGCAAGAGCATGACTACGATTATTATGCTGAGTACAAGGTGCCTTACGAGTTCGTTCACGGCGTCGTTCGCCGTCTGCCCGTCGTTCCTCGTAACGGTCGCGATTATACCGGGCGGGAGCGAGCTCTTAAGCTCGTCCAGTTTTTTAAGGATGGCCTCAGATACCTTGACGGCGTTCTCGCCCCTTTTCTTGGCTATGGCAATCGTTACGGCGGCGTGTTCCGTCAGGTCGTGCGCGCCGCTTCCCGGGCCGAAGGCCATCCTCGTGAAGTGCGTCGTCGGCTCCTTTCCGTCCACGACGTCGGCCACGTCCCGGAGGTATACGAGCCTGCCGGCGTAGCTCCCGACAACGAGGTCCTTCACGTCTTCCACGGAACTGAAAAAGCCGCCGGTCTCTATGGAGAATTTTTTGCCGCCGGTCTCGAAGCTTCCGGTCTGGAGGTTCGCGTTTGCCGCCGTCAGCGCCCCCTGCACCTGTAGCGGCGAGATATTGTGCGCCGCGAGTCTGGCGGGGTCGAGCGTAACGCGCACCTGCCTGTTGCGACCGCCGACGATGTAGGATTTTGAAGTCCCCGGCACCTTCTGAAGCTCGATCAATACATTGTCCGCCACGCGCTTCAGCTGGTAATCGCTGTATCCGCCGCCGGAGCCGGTCGACCGGCTGCTGGAGAGCGTGATTGCGACAATCGGCACATCGTCCACCTCTATCGGCTTGAAAAGAGGCGGCATGACTACGCCGGGCGGGGCGTAGTCGAGGTTCGACATGACCTTGTTGTAGAGGTTAAGGAGGCTCTTTTCCCTGTCCTGCCCGACATAGAACTTTACGGTTATAACGGCCATACCGTTCATGGAGATGGAATAGACGTTCTCGACGCCCTTTATCTCGCGCATTATCCGCTCGAGATC
>JAKAHE010000116.1 GCA_021815285.1 Nitrospirota bacterium | reverse complement strand
GGACGTTTCATATAAGTTTCTATTTTGGCGGGACATCATTATTAATAGTTGTCGGTGTTGCCCTTGACACTATAAGCCAGGTTGAGACCCACTTAATCACCCGCCATTATGAGGGTTTCATGAAAGGCGTTCGCATCAAGGGGAGGAGATAGAACCATTATGAGAATCATACTGCTTGGCCCTCCGGGGGCTGGAAAAGGCACGCAGGCGAAGGACTTGGTTACGAAATACGGTATACCCCAGATATCGACCGGCGACATCCTCCGGAAGAACCTGGCGGACAAAACTCCGCTTGGGTTAGAGGCAAAAAAATACATGGACAAAGGCGAGCTCGTCCCTGATTCTGTCGTGGTCGGGATTGTGAAGGAGCGCCTTAAAGAGGACGATTGCAAAAAGGGCTACATACTGGACGGATTCCCCAGGACGGTACCGCAGGCAGAGGCGCTCGATGCCGCGCTTGCCGATATGAAGACGCCCATAGGCAAGGTGCTCTCTATAGAAGTGCCGGATTCAGAGCTTGTAAAGAGGCTCGGGGGGCGCAGGACGTGCCGCAGCTGCCAGGCCGGGTACCATGTCATGTTCAAGCCCTCGAAGAAGGAAGGCGTCTGCGATTCCTGCGGCGGCGAGCTCTACCAGAGGGACGACGACAAGGAAGAAGCCATAAAGAATCGCCTTAAGGTTTACGTGGCCTCCACCGCGCCGCTTGTCGGCTATTACAAGAACAAGGGCATGCTTGCGACGATTGACGGTGTCGGAGACATGAAGGTCATCCTTGACAGGATGGTAAAGGCCCTCGAAGGATAGAAGTGATAATCCTGAAGTCGTCGGAAGAGGTGGAGAAGGTCCGGGCGGCTTGCAGAATTGTCGCCGGTGCGCTCGCCAGACTCCGGGATATTATAAAACCCGGCGTAACCACTCTGAGCCTGGATGCGGCTGCCGAGGAATATATACTGAAGCACGGCGGGAAACCGGCGTTCAAGGGCTATCTCGGATACCCCAAAAGCCTGTGCGCCTCCATCAACGAAGTTGTGGTGCACGGGATACCTTCCAACAGGGTTCTGAAGGAAGGGGAGATAATCGGGCTGGACCTCGGTGCGGTGGTCGATGGGTTTTACGGAGACGCCGCTATAACCGTCCCGGTTGGCGATATATCGCCTGAGCTGAAAAAGCTCCTGGAAGTAACGGAAGAGTCGCTTTACAGGGGGATAAAAAAAGCCGTTATCGGTAATCGCGTCTCGGATATATCCAACGCCGTGCAGGTCTTTACGGAATCATTCGGATATTCCGTAGTCCGCGAGTTTGTGGGGCACGGCATCGGAAGAAACTTGCACGAGGAACCGCAGGTTCCGAATTTCGGCCCTCCAGGTCAGGGGCCAAGGCTCAAAGCGGGAATGACAATTGCTATCGAGCCTATGATAAACATGGGGAAATCCGGCACGGTCATTATGAAGGACGGCTGGACCGCCGTTACGATAGACCGGATGCCGTCGGCCCATTTTGAGCATACAATTGCGGTTACCGAAAACGGGCCTGTAATATTAACTGTGGCATAGGTAATCCGTTTCGGGCCAGGCAGGGCATTTTGCGCGCCACTATGCAAGACGGCAATATTAACTGCGATATGTAACGACTGGCAGCCTGTCGCTTAGGTTGCGCTGTAATGACCGAAAAATAAAGGAACCTAATGGCCAAGGAAGACGCGATTGAAGTGCAGGGCAAAATACTGGAAACCCTGCCGAACGCGATGTTCCGGGTAGAGCTCGATAACGGACATGTTGTGCTCGCTCATATTTCCGGTAAGATGAGAATGCACTTTATAAAGATACTTCCGGGCGACAGGGTTACAGTAGAGCTTTCCCCTTACGATTTGACCAGGGGCAGAATAACATACAGGTTCAAATAGGGGAGCGGTTTGCAGGGCGTGATATGCGGCAGGCCGTCCTTAAGGCGCGTCAGGGAACGGGATAAGACGCAGGTTCAAATAAGAGGGTTCAATCATGAAAGTCCGTTCGTCGGTAAAAAAGATCTGCGACAAGTGCAAGATCATAAAAAGAAAAGGCACGGTTCGGGTCATTTGCGTGAACCCGAGACACAAACAGCGGCAGGGTTAACCAGCCCAAGGAGGGTGCATTGGCAAGGATTGCAGGCGTTGACCTGCCAAGAGAAAAAAGGATTGAAATAGGCCTCACCTATATCTTCGGGATAGGACGCGCCTCATCGCATAAAATCCTGGCAGAGTCGGGGGTAAGCCCGGACACAAGGGTAAAAGACCTTACCGAGGCGGAAGTTAACCGCATAAGGGAAGTAATCGACAGGTCTTTTAAGGTTGAGGGCGACCTTCGCAGAGACCGCACCATGGCCATAAAGAGGCTTATGGACATCGGCTGCTACAGGGGTCTCAGGCACAGAAAAGGGATGCCGGTTCGCGGCCAGAGGACAAAGACGAACGCGCGCACCCGCAAGGGGCCGAAACGCACTGTCGCCGGCAAGAAAAAAGCCGTGAAGTAATAAAATCCGTGTTCGCGGGGAGGGCGGTTTCGCTGTGAGAGATGCGATTTTACGAACGCGAAGCGCGGACACGAATCACGGGATTTAACGTAAATCAGGAGGTAAAATGGCTGGGCCTAAAAGAAGTGGTCCGAAGAAGGAGAAGAAGAATATACCGACGGGAGTTGTGCATATCTTTGCCTCCTTTAACAACACTATCGTGACCGTAACCGACCAGAACGGAAACGTCGTGTGCTGGTCAAGCGCCGGCAACCAGGGTTTCAAAGGCTCCAGGAAGAGCACTCCTTTTGCCGCACAGATGGCCTCCGAGAATGCCGGGAAGAAGGCTATGGACCAGGGCATGAGGAACGTAGAGGTCTGGGTTAAGGGGCCTGGCGCCGGCAGGGAATCCGCTATAAGAGCCCTTCAATCCGCAGGGCTGGATATTTCGGCGATACGGGACGTGACGCCTATACCGCACAACGGGTGCCGACCGCCAAAAAGGCGAAGGGTTTAACATAAAGATTTAGCTGACACAGGAGGGAAATTTTGGCGAGATATACGGGTCCTGTCTGCAGGCTGTGCAGGAGGGAGACCATCAAGCTTTTTCTGAAAGGCGACCGTTGCTTTACCGAGAAATGTTCGGTCGATCGCAGGACTTATGCGCCCGGACAGCACGGTCAAGGCAGGGCCAAGGTATCTGACTACGGCGTGCAGCTCCGCGAGAAGCAGAAGGTCCGCCGGATTTACGGCGTGCTGGAACAGCAGTTCAGGGGCTATTACCTCAAGGCCGCCCGCATGAAGGGTGTGACGGGCGAAAACCTGCTGCAACTCCTCGAACGCCGGCTCGATAATGTCATATTCAGACTGGGACTCGGCGCATCCCGCAAGGAAGCGAGGGTACTGGTTTCCCACGGGCATTTCCTGATAAACGGCAGAGCTGTCAACATACCTTCCTATATCGTTAAGGCCGGGGATGAAATATCCCTTAGCGACAAGAGCAAGGCGTCGCTCAAGTTCCAGGAACTGGCGGGGGCATTGGACAGGAAGGGTTTGCCGGGCTGGCTGGAACTGGACAAACAGAACATGAAGGGGAAAGTGTTGTCCGCGCCTTCGAGGGAGGACATCGCATTGCCTATAAATGAGAACCTCATAGTCGAGCTTTACTCGAAATAAAGAAGGAAGGGCCTGGGGCAATAAGGCTCCCGGTCTCCTTTTAGAGTTTCAAAGAAACCGACAAGGAGAGGTTAATGACAATGAAGCTAAAGGGATTCCAGATCCCCAAAAAGCTGGAGTTCGAGACGGATTCGCTGACGAACACCTACGGCAAGTTCAGCGCGGAACCGTTCGAGCGGGGTTTCGGCACCACCATAGGAAATTCGCTCCGCAGAGTATTGCTTTCTTCGCTGGAAGGCGCTGCCGTTACCTCAATCAGGATAGAGAACGTCCTGCACGAGTTCTCTTCCGTTCCCGGGGTTGTCGAAGACGTTACGGATATAATATTAAATATAAAGAAGCTCCGCTTCAAGATGCATACGGACAAGCCGAAGACAATCAGCATCGACGTTGAAGGCCCGGGCGCGGTCTATGGCTCCCATATCGATACGGATGCGGACATAGAAATATTGACCCCTGACCTCCTGATAGCGACGCTCGACAAGGATACCCGCTTCACGATGGAGATGACCGTGAAGAAGGGCCGCGGTTATGTGTCCTCCGAGAAGAACAAGGAGCCGGATATGCCGATAGGCGTTGTCCCGGTGGACTCGATATACTCGCCGATACAGAAGGTCAACTACTGGGTGGAGAGCGCGCGCGTTGGCCAAGAGACCGATTACGACAAGCTGATAATGGAAGTTCTTACCGATGGCAGCGTTAGTCCGGACGATGCCGTCGCATATGCCGCCAAAATTTTAAAAGACCATCTCGGCATCTTCATAAACTTTGAAGAAGAGGGCGAAATAATAGAAACCGAGGCGGAGGAGGTCGAGGATAAATTCAACGAGAACCTCCTCAGAAGCGTTAACGAGCTTGAACTCTCCGTGCGCTCGGCCAACTGTCTGAAGAACGCGAACATCAAGACGATTGCCGACCTTGTGCAGAAGTCCGAGGGCGAGATGCTGAAGACCAAGAACTTCGGACGGAAATCCTTGAATGAAATAAAGGAGATTCTCACGGAGATGGGGCTTTCCTTCGGCATGAAGATAGACAACGAGAAGCTGAAAGCGTTTGAGAAGTCGCTTCTGAAATCCGGCGTATAGAGGAAGGGATAATATATATGCGACACAGGCTTGCGGGAAGGCAGTTCGGCAGAAATTCGAGCCACAGGAAGGCTCTTTTCAGGAACCTCGTGACCTCTCTCCTTGAGCACGGGCACATCGAGACGACCGAGGCGAAGGCCAAGGAAATCCGCGGTATCGCGGACAGGATGATTACCCTCGGGAAGAAGGGAGACTTAAATGCCAAGAGGATGGCGTTCTCCTACATCCAGAGCCGCGATGTCGTCGCAAAGCTCTTCAGCGAGATAGCCCCGCGCTCCGCAGAGCGTAACGGCGGATATACGAGGGTAATAAAGTCCCGCGTGCGCCTGGGAGATTCCGCGCCGATGGCGATAATCGAGCTGGTGGACAAGGAAGGCGCGACCGGTCGACCGGCTGCGGCGCCGAAGGCGAAGGCCGAAGCCCAGGTCGCAACGGCACCGGCTGAAGCCCCCGCCGCCGAGAAGCCGAAGAGGGGCAGAAAGAAAAAAGAGGAAGCGCCGGCAGAGGCCGCCGCTCCTGCCGAAGCGGCAGAGAAAGCCGAGGCTCCGGCCCCTGAAACCGAAGCCCCAGCCGAAGAAAAGAAGCCCGAAGAATAAATAAAGTATATGTAAATCAAAAGCCCCCGACAAAAACGGGGGCTTTTTTATTTGCAATTAGGGTCATTACTCCTGTCCGAACATAGCCTGCCATTCGTCGAAGCGCTTCAGTTGTTCGTAGCCGTAGTTAGCCACCATCTTACGGACAGACTCAAGCGGCTTTTCTTCTTTCAGGCGGTGCGGGACTTTGGAAAAAAACTTGTCCGCCCAGCAGATTATCTTTTCCTCAAGCGTTAGCGGTATCATCTCCCGCTCCGGCAGGGGGAGCCTGTATTTCCGTATGTCATCCGCCGACAGTCCGCAGCCGACGTGCCTCTCGCAGACCAGGGCGTGGCGCGGATAACCCTCCTGCTCCAGCAACTCGCGTCCGAGGTAGCCGTGCTCGATGTACAGCATCGGGCCGATGCAGCCTATCTTCGGCGCGTTTACCTTGAATATGGCGATGTCGTGAAGGATGGCCGCCTCCTCTATGAACTGCAAGTCAGGGTTCAAGTATTTTACCCGCTCAGCCGCCTTGAGCGCGAGCTCCGCAACCGCACTGCTGTGGGCGACGAGGAAGCTGTATGTGCTGGAGTTGGTGAAATAATATTTTTCGAGCAGTTTGTATGGTTCCATGCTATATCTTTATTATCTCCGCATTTAGTTCTTCGTTGTCGGTAATTACCGCGTAAGAATTTTCCTTCGCGTGGACGCGGTCTGTCGGACTCCCGGGATTGACGAGCAGAACCCCATCCCTGTTCTCGATATTAGCCCTGTGCGAATGCCCGTAGACAATGCAGTCCACGCCATCGTGCCGGAACATCCTGACCACACGCTCTTCCAAATCCCGGACGCTGCCGCCGCCATGAACAAGTCCTATCCTGAAACGTCCTGCCTGAATTATCGTCTTCTCGGGGAGCTTTTCGGCGACATCGAAGCCGTCCATATTCCCCGCCACGGCTTCAACGGGCGCGTAGGCCTTAAGTTCGTCTATGACCGCCAGAGAGGTTATGTCCCCGGCATGGAGTATCAAGTCTGCGCCTTCCAGGGCGCGGATAAGGACGTCGGGAAGTTTCTTGTTGCCGTTTTCGATATGCGTGTCCGATATGCAGATTATTTTCATAATGACCTTGTTCGCGTGTTTATTTCCTCGACCAGTTTATCGAGTTTTATTTCCCGCTGCTCACGGGTTTTCATGTCCCGCAGTATTGCCGCGCCATTCGCCATCTCGTCATCGCCGATTATGACTGTGAACGAAGCGCCGGAACGGTCGGCCTTTTTCATCTGGTTCTTGAGCCCGCCGGGCGAGTAATCGCGCTCTGCGGAGATTTCCTTCTTGCGGAGGGCGTCCGCGAGCTTCTGCCCGAACCTTGCCGCTTCGTTCCCGATTGCGGCAATATATACCTTCGGATGCGATGCGCCGTATCCCGTCTCCGGGAGCATAATAAGCAGCCGTTCGACTCCTATTGCGAAGCCTATTCCAGGAGTCGGCGCGCCGCCGATCTCTTCCACGACGCCGTCGTATC
>JAKAHE010000115.1 GCA_021815285.1 Nitrospirota bacterium | reverse complement strand
GATCTAAGTCCGCCCGATGGCCATCGCTTCGCCGACGGATTTCATCTGGGTAGTCAGGGTCTTGTCCGCCTGCGGAAACTTTTCGAACGCAAAGCGTGGGAACTTCGTAACGACATAGTCAATAGTCGGCTCGAACGACGCCGGGGTCTCGCGCGTGATGTCGTTTTTTATCTCGTCGAGCGAATAACCTACTGCAAGCTTCGCGGCGATCTTCGCTATGGGGAAGCCTGTCGCCTTCGACGCGAGGGCGGAACTGCGCGAGACGCGCGGGTTCATCTCTATAACGACGACTTTCCCGTTTGCCGGGTTTACGGCAAACTGTATGTTGGAGCCGCCCGTATCGACGCCTATCTCCCGTATGATGGCTATTGAGGCGTCCCGCATTATCTGATATTCCTTGTCCGTGAGCGTCTGGGCGGGCGCTACGGTTATGCTGTCGCCGGTATGAACGCCCATGGGATCGAGGTTCTCGATAGAGCAGATGATTACGACATTGTCTTTCATGTCGCGCATAACCTCAAGCTCGTATTCCTTCCAGCCGATGACAGATTCCTCGACAAGTATCTCGTGCGACGGGGAGGCTTGGAATCCCCAGTCAACCTGGGACTCGAACTCCTCGATGTTATACGCGATTGAAGCCCCGGTCCCGCCGAGCGTAAAAGACGGGCGGATAATGGCCGGGAAACCCACTGTGTTTATAATCTTCATCGCCTCGGCCTTTGAATGCGCATAACCCGACACGGGAAGTTCCAGGCCGATTCGCCTCATGGCCTCCTTGAACTCGTCCCTGTCCTCTGCCTTCTTTATAGCATGGAGCTTCGCGCCGATAAGCTCGACATTGTATCTTGCCAGTATCCCGGATTCGGCCAGCGCGACGGCGGTATTCAGCGCGGTCTGCCCGCCCATTGTCGGTAGCAGTGCATCCGGCCTTTCACGCTCTATCACCCGTTCCACCACGTCAGGACGTATCGGTTCGATGTATGTGCGGTCTGCCGTTTCCGGGTCTGTCATGATTGTGGCCGGGTTGGAGTTTATCAGGACAACCTGATAGCCTTCCTCTTTCAGCGCCTTGCAGGCCTGCGTGCCGGAGTAGTCGAACTCGCAGGCCTGGCCTATGACAATCGGGCCGGAGCCAATGATTAAAATCTTGCTTATGTCGGTGCGTTTTGGCATTAAACGTGCTCCTGCACCCAACCCTCGTACAGCCCGTAATGTTCCATTACGTCCTGCGCGGCCAGGTATTCGTCTTCAGTTATCTTCCTGTTTATCTCCGGGTAATCCACCGCCCTGTATGTCGGGAAATACTGGTCCATCAGGCTTATGGATACATCCGGAGAAATATCTTCGGCTATGAATTTCATAATATCTACAGTCCCGGAAATATTCTCCGGGAGGACGAGATGACGAATTATAAGCCCCTTTTCTCCAATTCCGTTTTCGTCCGTCCTAAGAAGCCCTGCCTGCCTGAACATCTCCTTTATTGCAGCCCTGTTATATGAAGTGTACTTCTTGGCTTGTGAATATTTCTTCGCAAACACGTCGTCTGAATATCGCATATCCGGCAGGTATATATCCACTATGCCGTCAAGGATACGAAGCGCCGAAAGCGTTTCATACCCGCTCGTGTTGTATACGATAGGGATTTTAAAACCACCTTCGATTGCAATCGGTAGCGCCTCCAATATCTGCGGCATGTAGTGCGTCGGCGTTACGAAATTTATATTGTGCGCCCCACGCGCCTGAAGTTCCAGCATAATCTTCGCCAGGCCCGCTGCGTCGTATTCGACGCCGTTTCCCTTGTGGCTTATAGGCCAGTTCTGGCAGTAGGCGCACTTCATCGTGCAGTGGCTGAAGAATATCGTCCCGCTGCCGCGCGTGCCGGAGATTGCCGGCTCCTCGCCGAAGTGCAGGTTGTATGACGCTACCTTCGCCTTTGCAGTAGCCCCGCACAGCCCCACCTGCCCTTCCAGCCTGTTAACCCCGCAGTCGTTCGGGCAGAGGTCGCATTTTTCAAGGCGCGCAAGGGCTGACTTCGCGCGGGAGTTAAGTTCGTCTGCCGAAATATTCAACTCTTAACCTTTATCTTCTCTATCTCCATCATGGCGATGAAGCGCTGGAAGAGATATGCCGAGTCGTGCGGGCCGGGGGACGCCTCCGGGTGATACTGCACCGAGAATATCGGAAGCTCCTTGTGCCGCATGCCCTCGACGGTATTGTCGTTTAAGTTCACGTGAGTAATCTCAACCCCGTCCGGCATACTTTCCATGTCCACGGCGAAACCGTGGTTCTGCGACGTTATCTCGACCTTGCGCGTGCCGAGGTCCATAACCGGCTGGTTCCCGCCGTGATGGCCGAATTTGAGCTTGTATGTCCTGCCGCCGAGTGCAATGCCGAGCAGTTGATGACCAAGGCAGATGCCGAAGATGGGGACTTTATCCAGCAGGGCCTTTATGTTCTCCACGGCGTATGTTACAGGCTCAGGGTCTCCGGGGCCGTTGCTGAGAAGAACTCCATCCGGCCTCATGGCCATCACTTCACGCCAGGACGTTGCCGCCGGTACGACGGTAACCCTGCACCCAAGCGTGGAAAGTATCCGCAGGATATTTCTTTTTATCCCGAAGTCGTACGCTACGACGTGAAGGGATGTGTTTTTCGATTCGCCGTAGCCCCGCTCGATGTCCCATGTCGTCTGCCTTGTCTCGTAAAGCTCCGAGCAGGAGACCGTTTTGGCGAGGTCCTGCCCGGCCATAGAGGGACGGGCCTTCGCCTTGCGTATCAGGCTCTCCGGGTCAGTATCAATGGTTGATATTATTCCCTGCTGTGCGCCGAAGTCGCGTATGTGCTTAGTCAGGGCGCGGGTGTCTATCCCCTGTATGCCAACTATGTTATAGCTCTTGAGATAGCCGTCAAGGCTTCCCCTGTTGCGCCAGTTGCTTGGATACCCGCTGTATTCCTTTACTATAAAAGCCTCAACCCATGGCCTGCGGGATTCGACATCCTCGGCGTTAACGCCGTAGTTCCCTATAAGCGGGTAGGTCATGGTTACCATCTGCCCCTTGTAGGACGGGTCGGTAAGTATCTCCTGGTATCCGGCCATGGAGGTATTGAAGACCACCTCTCCGCCAGCCTCGCCTTCCGCGCCGAAAGAAACACCCTCGAACCACGCGCCGTCAGCAAGGGCGATTACAGCCTTCTTCATATGTCAATTTCCTCTTTCTTTTAAATTCTTCCTGCCATCAAGGATAGTGCCTACCGGCCATCCTTTGAGCACCAGGCCGGAAAACGCCGTATTTTTCCCCTTGCTCAAGAGGATTTCCGGCCTGACGGTCTTCTCGGTTTCCGGGTCTATAAGAACAATGTCCGCGCACGACCCTGGCAAAAGCGATGGCGGGGCCATTCCGATGGCCAGGGCCGGGTTTACGGTTAATTTCTTAAGCAGTTCAGCCATTGGGATAAGACCGGAATGCGCAAGGGCCATCGCAAGAGCCAGGGCCGTTTCCAGCCCGGAAATCCCGAAAGGGGCAAGGTCGAACTCCACGTCTTTTTCGGATGCCGCGTGCGGCGCGTGGTCTGTCGCTATGACGTCTATCGTGCCGTCCGAAAGCCCCCCGATTATCGCCTTCCTGTCCGCCTCCGTCCGGAGCGGGGGATTGACTTTGAGGTATGTATTATATGACATAACTCCTTCATCGGTCAAGGTAAAATAGTGCGGGCAGGTCTCCGCTGTGACATTTATACCCGCGGATTTTGCCCGGCGAATAAGCTCGACAGAACCAGCCGTGGAGACGTGCGCGATATGGAGCCTTGCGCCGGTCAGCCTGGCAAGAGAGATGTCCCTTGCGACCATGACCTCCTCCGCCGCCGCAGGTATTCCACGAAGACCCATACGGGTGGAAACCGCACCTTCGTTCATCACCCCTCCGGCGGAAAGAGCGGTGTCTTCGCAGTGCGAGATTATCGTCCTGCCGAATGTCTTCGCGTACTCAAGCGCGTGTCTCATCATCTCCGCATTGGCAACCGGTTTGCCGTCGTCCGAGAAACCTATACATCCGGCCTCCGCCATCTCGCCCATCTCGGCAAGTTCCGTTCCCATGGAACCCTTGGTTATCGCGCCTATAGGCAGTACCTTGCAGAACCCGGCCTTCTTCGCCTGCCCGATTATGAATTCCGTGACGGAGCGGCTGTCATTGACAGGGCTTGTGTTCGGCATACAGCAGATGGTTGTGAACCCGCCCGCCGCCGCGGCGCGCGTTCCGGAGGCTATGTCTTCCTTGTACTCGAAACCCGGCTCCCGGAGGTGGCAGTGCATGTCGATAAGCCCGGGCGCGACAATCAGACCCCTTGCGTCGATAACCTCGACGCCGTTTGTTTTTTTGGTTTTTGGCGACTGAATAATCTTATTGTCTTCAATGTAAATATCGCGTATCTCATCCGTCCCGTTCAACGGATCGATCACCCTGCCGCCCTTGATTATCAGAGTCATGCTGTTCCCCTTCCCTCGGCCAGGAGGTATATTATCGCCATCCTGACGGCCACGCCGTTGGTTACCTGGTCGAGAATAACGGAATACGGCCCGTCCGCCACCTCAGGCGATATTTCCACGCCCCGGTTTATAGGTCCCGGATGCATTATCAGCACGCCTTCCTTCGCGAGCTTCACGCGCTCCGCGTTCAGCCCGAAGAAGCGCGAATACTCCCTGACGCCGGGGAAAAGTCCGCTTTTCTGACGCTCCATCTGTATCCGGAGCATCATAATGACGTCCGCGCCGTCAATTGCGTCCTCCGGCCTGAGATATATCTTCGCACCCATTTTTTCTATATCAGCCGGGATGAGGGTTGCGGGGCCGCATATACGGACTCGCGCGCCCATTTTATTCAGACAAAGTATATTCGAGCGAGCGACCCTGCTGTGGGCGATGTCACCTATTATTGCGATATCAAGCCCCTCCACTTTCCCAAGCCGCTCCTTTATCGTGAAGAGGTCGAGCAGGGCCTGGGAGGGGTGTTCGTGGGAGCCGTCGCCCGCGTTGATGACTGAGCTTTTCAGAGCCCTGGCAAGTATCATGGGCGCGCCGGACATGGAGTGGCGGAGTATTATTATGTCCGAGTTCATGGCCTCGATGTTGCGCGCGGTGTCGAGCAGTGTCTCGCCCTTCACCACGCTGCTCGTGGAAGAAGATATGTTTATGATGTCCGCGGAGAGCCTTTTCGCCGCAAGCTCGAATGACGTCCTTGTCCTGGTGGACGGCTCGAAGAAAAGGTTTACAATCGTCCTGCCCCTTAACGCCGGGACCTTCTTGATGTCCCTTGTCGAAACCTCCTTGAAGGATTCCGCCGTGGAGATAATCTCTTCTATCTCGGCTCTTTCAAGGTAATCTATTCCCAGCAGGTCTTTTCTTTTAAGGGCCATTTCAGTTTACCCCTCCGCCTTTTCCATTATCAATACCTCGTCCTTTCCGCCCTCTTCTAAGAGCCGCACCTTTACGGCTTCTTTATTGGACGTGGGCACGTTCTTGCCGACGTAATCCGCCGTGATTGGCAGTTCCTTGTGCCCGCGGTCGAGGAGCACGGCGAGTTGTATGGCCTTCGGTCTTCCGAAGTCCATCAGGGAGTCCATGGCCGCCCGTATCGTCCTGCCGGTATAAAGAACGTCGTCAACGAGTACTATAGTCACGCCGGTTACGGGAAAATTAATCTCCGTCTTGCCCATGGGCGTCTTTCTCTTGCGGGATGCGATGTCGTCCCTGTACAAGGTAATGTCGAGTGCGCCCACTGGCACATCCACCCCCTCGATTCTGCTGATATTTTCCGAGAGCCTGTGTGCAAGATGGACCCCGCCCGTGCGAATGCCTGCAAGGGCCAGGCCGGCTGTGCCATGGTTTCTTTCGAGGATTTCATGGGCAATGCGTATCAGGGCCCTGTCTATGCCTTCTTTGTCCATTACTTTTGCTTTGATTTTCAATGGGTTTTAACCTCTGCTAAAGGCAAAAAAAAAAGCCTCCCGCGTATCTGGGATGCTTTCGTTATTGAACCCTGCCTGCCATATTCAGCCCCCTTTTTAGCCTCTCCGGGCTACGTTAAAGGTCGGCTCTTAAATTACCCTATACTGAGACGCATGTCAAGGCAAATCAGCGCTGCATTTTGCTGTTCCTGGAATCTATAGCAAAAGAAAATTTCCTTTTTATACCGTAGCCGTAGTCCACCTCTTCGCTCCAGGAAAGCTTTATTTCGACGCTTCCGTCGCTGTTCCTGATAAAGGAAATATCGTTTCTTTGTATCGGTAGGCCCAGGTCGTCTATCTTTTTCATAAGGTCTCCGATTATTACGTCGTCGCTGTCTATTGTCGAAAGGCTCAACTGCTGGGCTACTTCGTCGTCCAGAGCGTAATAGTGCATATATGGCGGGACGGTCTTCACGATGGCGTATATCGCCACAATCCCTATCAAAATGTAAAGCAGTGTCGCGGCCTTGCCGCCGCCGCGGTTATTAAGCATCTTACTTCACCATGCGTCCTATCCTGCCCCATCGGACAGAGTCGTCGTTTGCGTCCCATGACCAGTAAATAATCATAGCCTTGCCGAGTATCTCGTTTTCGTTGACAAATCCCCAGAACCTGCTGTCGCGGCTCCTGTCCCGGTTGTCGCCCATCATGAAATAATCGTGCGGCGGGACCTTTACCGGACCGAAATTATCCCTCGGCTCCAGCGCTCTCGGCAATATTTCGCTGTCTTTGTGAATCGCGTAAGGTTCGGTGAGGGGTTTGCCGTTTATGTATACCACCTTGTCGATTACCTGAACGACGTCTCCGGGCATGCCGATCAGCCTCTTTATGAAGTCCACGGATTCCTTCTCCGGATATTTGAATACGATTATGTCTC
>JAKAHE010000114.1 GCA_021815285.1 Nitrospirota bacterium | reverse complement strand
TACTCATTATACTACTTTATCAGTTCGATGATCTCTTTTATTTCCGCCTTGAACTTCGCCAAGGCGTCCTGGATGCCGGCGCTGCCGCTTGCAAAAAACGGCAGGGACATCTGCGGGGAGTTACTTATTCCGGTGCAGGAATCTGGAGCGGATTCAACCACGGCTTCGGAAGCCTCGCCCGCTTCAATATCCCCCGTATCGCCGGTATCCGCCATCTCCTCTTTAATCCCGGCCCCAATGGCCGCCTTGCCCCTCCAGCCCCCTTTTGATATTATTTTCCTGGCCCCGGATATTGTATAACCTTCTTCATAGAGCATTTTTTTTATCGAAATGACAAGGTCTAAATCCTTCTGCCGGTAAACCCTCTGGCCGCCTCTGGATTTTTTCGGGGAAAGCGCCGGGAACTCGTTTTCCCAGTACCTCAGGATATAAGGCTCGACCTGGGCAAGCCGGCTGACTTCACCGATTTTGTAGAAAAGCTTCCCTGGTTGATCGGCCACCAGAGGCCTCCTAATCCAGCGCCTTAAGCTTTTTCTTCCTTGCCCTTATCGACAAAATCCTTGAAAATCATGCTCGGCTTAAAGGTGACGACCTTGCGCGGCGTAATCTCGATGTTCTCGCCCGTCTTGGGGTTGCGCCCTTTGCGGGAGCCCTTTTCGCGGATGACAAAATTGCCGAAACCGGCAATCTTTACCGTCTCGCCGCTCTTGAGGGTATCCTTTATGGTGTCGAGGACCGTCTCAACTATGTCAGTTGCTTCCTTTTTGGAAAGACCAACTTTTTCATAAACTTCCGAGACTATGTCCGCCTTGGTCATCTTTAAGCCTCCTGAGTTGATTTACAACCTGCCCCGCTATTATATATTCGTTATTCCCGTATATCCCCCCCCCACGACAGGCCGAATATTACATTAGGAAACGGTCTATGTCAAGGATTTTTATTGGAAAAACGCTACTCCCCCTTCTCTGCATGAGCCTTTTTGCCCTCTTCTATTACCTTCTGCGCCAGGTGCGCCGGAACTTCCTCGTAATGAGAAAAAGACATCGTGTACATCCCGCGCCCGGAGGTAAGGGAGTTCAATGCCGGCGCGTAATTGAGCATCTCGGCCATTGGCGCCTGGGCGGTAACCTTCTGGTTCGAGCCTGAGGACGCCATGCCCTGCACCTTCCCGCGCCGGGAGTTAAGGTCGCCAATGACATTTCCCATTGTGTCTTCCGGGACAACTATGGTTACGTCCATTATCGGCTCGAGCAGCGTCGGCCTGCATTCCATGACTCCTTTTTTAAAGCCCATCGAGCCGGCGATTTTAAAGGCCATTTCGGACGAGTCCACCTCGTGGTACGAGCCATCGTAGAGCGTAACCCTAATGTCTACAACAGGATAGCCAGCTATCACGCCTTCGTGCATGGCCTCGACAATGCCCTTTTCTACCGCCGGAATATACTGTCTTGGTATGGCCCCGCCCACGATTTTATCTACAAATTCAAACCCGCCGCCTCTTCCCAGGGGCTCGATTTCAATCCACGTGTCGCCATACTGACCGCGCCCGCCGGACTGCTTTTTATACTTGCCCTGTATCTTCGTTCTGCCCTTGATTGTCTCCTTGTAGGGTATTTTCGGGGTCTTCATGACAACTTCGGCGCCGAACTTCCTCTTCAGGCGCTCAAGCGTGATTTCAAGGTGCAACTGGCCCATGCCGGAGAGTATCATCTCCTTGGTCTGCTCGTCTCTCTGGAACTTCAGCGTCGGGTCTTCCTCGAGGAGGCGGTGCAGGCCGCCCGATATTTTATCCTCTTCGCCCTTGTTCTTCGCCTCTAACGCAAAGGCCATTACCGGCTCCTGGTATTTTATCGGCTCGGCTATATATGGGTGCGCCTTATCGCACAATGTGTCGCCCGTAACGGTATCCTTCAGCTTGGCGACGGCGGCAATCTCGCCCGCCTTTACTGCCTGCGCCGGAACCTGCTTCTTGCCCATGAGGTAGAAGACCTGGCCGATTCGCTCTTCCTTTTCCCTGTTTGCATTGAATACGGTGGAATCAGAGCGTATCTGGCCGGATATTACCCTGAAAAGACTGAGTTTTCCCGCGAACGGGTCGGCTATTGTCTTGAAAACGACTGCCGCCGTCGGGCCGTTCTTGTCCGTCTTCAGTACTGCTTCCGCGCCCTTGGCGTCTTTAACCTTTATGGGCGCCGTATCGGCCTTTTCCATAGGATTTGGCAGGGCGGCTGTAATCATGTCGAGAAGCTGGAGCACTCCGATACCCTTCGGCGGTGCGCCGCAGAGAACCGGCGTCACCTTCCCGGCGATGCATCCCTTCCTCAGGCCGGTGATTATCTCGTCCTGGGATAGCTCGCCCGTCTCAAGATATTTCTCGATAAGCGCGTCGTCGCTCTCGGCTATTTTCTCCATCATCTTCCCGCGAAACTCGTCGGCCTTGCCCTTCAGGTCCGCCGGGATGTCGGTCTCTTTCGTCTTGCCGTCGGGTTCTGTTATGTAGGCCTTCATCTTAAGGAGATCGATTATTCCCTTGAAGCTGCTCTCGGAGCCTATGGGTATCTGCACGGGCGTCGCCTCCCTGCAGAATCCCTTGCCGCATTCCTTGAGAACGGTTTCGATGTCGGCTCTCTCCTTGTCCATCTTGGCTACGAAGATTATCCGAGGAAGCCCGAAGTCGTTTAGATATTCCCATATCTTCTCCGTCTCGGCCTTTATGCCGGAGATGGGAGACATTATGACGACCGCGCCATCCGCCGCGCGGACGCAGGCCTTTGCGTCTTCAAGAAAATTTATGTATCCGGGGGTGTCTATCAGTGTGATTTTGTTGCCGCCCCATTCGCAGAAGGCGGCGGCGGAGCTTATGGAGGACTTTCGGTTTATCTCTTCGGGCTCGAAGTCGGTCACGGTGTTGCCTTCCTCGACTCTGCCCATGCGATCAGTGGCCCCGGCGGCGAAGAGCATGGCCTCGGTCAACGTGGTCTTGCCCGCGCCGCCATGCGAGACGATTACGACATTTCTGGTATTCTCTACAGCGTAATCTTTCATGTGGCCTCCTGGGGGGGGTTAGATTCGGTCTATAAACGGATTGTCATTGCGAGCGAAGCGAAGCAATCTAAGCCTTTAAATTCCGAGATTGCCGCGTCGCCTAAAGGCTCCTCGCAATGACAGGCATAATTATTCCTCCATTATTTTTACGATTACAGGTCTTATCGTCGTCGCCCTCTTTACCTTCCTGTCGTAGAGCCTCACAAGCGCAGCCGAGAGGACGAGGAAAACAATTCCGCCGATCGCCTGCCAGTAGTCGAGCGAAATGGCGCCTGAAAGCATCGGCCCGTATTTCCCGCCGAGATACGCCCCAAGGAAGAGGAATATCACCGGCAGCATGTATGTCAGGAATGTAGCCTTGAGAAACATAGCGGATTCGATATTCACCATCACGCGCTGGCCGGGCTTAGCCCCAAGCGGGTTATCCGCCTCCATTATCCTGTCGCCTGAGGCGACCTTGCAGCTCCCCGCCGCCTTGCAGCCTTCGCAGCCGCCGCTCCGCGACATCATTATCTTCGCGGTATTGCCCGCGGTTTCCATTACTACGCCTGGTTCTTCCATATCCAAATCCCGTCATTCCCGTGAAAGCGGGAATCCAGTGACTTTAATCCCCCTCTTTCAGAAGCCTGTACTCGATACTGTCCACCAGGGCCTCCCAGGAGGCCTCGATGACGTTCTCCGAGACGCCGACCGTGCCCCATTTGCCGGTATCGTCTCCGGACTCGATAAGGACGCGCACCTTGGCAGTCGTGCCCTCGCCGGCATTAAGGACACGGACTTTATAGTCCAGGAGCCTGACGCCGGATAATTCCGGAAAATGTTTTAATACCGCCTTCCGGAGCGCGTTGTCAAGCGCGTTCACCGGGCCGTTGCCCATCGCGGCGGTATACTCGAACTTGTCCTCGCCCACCCAGACGCGGATAGTGGCCTCGGAGATTGTCTCGCGCTTGGCCTCGTACCACTCCACTATCACCCTGTATCCCTCAAGCTCAAAGAACTTCTTGTGCCTTCCCGTAGCCTTTTTGATGAGGAGTTCAAAAGACGCATCCGCGCCCTCGTACTGGTAGCCCTGGTTCTCCATGTCCTTCAGCGTCTTGAGAATATTCTTCACCTCCGGCGTGTTGTGGGTAAGGTCTATGCCGTATTCGGACGCCTTCCGGATGATATTGCTTTTGCCGGCGAGGTCGGAGACGAGGATTCTCTGGACGTTGCCCACCGCCTCAGGCCTTGTATGCTCGTACGTCTCACGCGCCTTAAGGACGGCGTTCACGTGCATTCCGGCCTTGTGCGCGAAGGCGGAATCTCCAACATACGGCTGGTGCTTGTAGTGCCTGAGATTAGCTATCTCCGCGACAAAACGGGAGATTTCCCTCAGCTTGCAAAGCCTGTCCGTCGGTATCCCTTCCAGGCCCATCTTGAGCTGAAGGGCTGGAATAATCGAGCATAAATTGGCGTTCCCGCACCGCTCTCCGTAGCCGTTTATCGTCCCCTGCACCTGTTCTGCGCCAAGATTTACAGCCGCGAGCGAATTGGCCACGGCAAGCTCCGAGTCGTTGTGGCAGTGTATGCCGAGCGGCGCGGATAATTCGGCCTTGACCTCGTTTATTATCCTCTCTATCTCCCACGAGAGAGTGCCGCCGTTCGTATCGCACAGAACCAGGCAGTCTGCCCCGGCGTCATGCGCGGCCTTCAAGGTTTTTATTGCATACGCGGGATTGGATTTATAGCCGTCGAAAAAATGCTCCGCATCGTAGAAAACCTCCGGCACGTTTGCCTTCAGAAACGATACCGAACTATGTATCATATCGAGGTTTTCTTCCAGCGAGACCTTAAGCGCCTCCTTGACATGAAGGTTCCAGCTTTTCCCGAAAATCGTTACCGCCGGCGTGATAGCCTCGACAAGCGAGAGGAGGTTTGAGTCCTCATCGGCCCGGACTCCGGCGCGTCTGGTGCTCCCGAATGCGGCAGTCCTGGCCGAGGCAAGCCTGTATTTTTTTATTTTATCAAAATATGCGGCGTCCCTGGGATTGGAGCCGGGCCATCCGCCCTCGATGTAATGCACCCCAAGTTCGTCGAGCTTGAGGGTAACCCTGACCATGTCTTCAAGGGAGAATGCAACGTCTTCGGACTGCGCCCCGTCCCTCAGGGTAGTATCGTAAATCTTTACCATAAAACCTCTGGAATTAAGGATAACAGATAATCGAATATATCATTAACCTATTAAAAATTCAAACTTTTTTTTGGGATTTTCTGAACTGGGGGCGATGGGACGGTGTTCCGTTTTCGCAGCCTCCGGGCCTCGTTCGGCCATGCCGGGGGAAGGCAAAACCAAGGCCGCAGGGGAGGGGAACCGCCTGCTTGGTTGGCCCGGAGGCTGCATCTCCCGGAATACGGGAGTAAACGGATTTATTATACTTTTAATAATACAACAAACTTTACTTTTGTCAAGGAAAATCCGGGGCCATGCCTGCAAGGCTTCTATTTTGGATTATTTCGCCATCCAGCAGTGCGGGTCTGGGGAGTTGAAGTCTCCGGTTGTGGCGTAGGCGCGGGCGGTGCAGCCTCCGAGACAGTCCTCGTAGTGTTTGCAGGTGAGGCATTTCTCCTTGGGCTTCTTGTTCCGCATCTTCTCCAGGATATTTGAGTTGTCCCAGAGGTCTTTCAGGTCGTCTTTTAGAAGATTCCCGATGACGACTGGTATAAAACCGCAAGGCGTTACGTCGCCGTTAGCGCGGATATTGAGCGACAGCTTCCCGCAGGTGCTTCCCTTGACAATCGCCTGTTCAGGGGCCTTGTGTATGGTTGCTGTAATGGGGTCGTCCATGGATATGCGTATATCCGTCACCTTCTCCCTCAGAGCTATAGCCTTCAGGTAGAACTCCTTCCACTCCGCAGGCGTAAGGTCAAGCTCGTCCTTGTTGGCGAAACCCATCCCGGCGCACTTGTAGTTGTGCAGCGAAATCTGCTCCGCGCCCATGTCCCTTGCCTGCCGGACAAGGTCCTCGAACTCCATGTGGTTTATCCTGCATATGACGGAGGATATTGTGAGCCGCACGCCCTGCTCTTTCAGGAACTTGGCGGCGCTCACCGCTTTTTTGTGGCTCCCCTTTGTGTTGCGGAAGTCGTCGTGCACTTCCGCCTTCGTGCTGTCTATGGATATGCCGACAGTCCTGAAGCCGGATTCCCTGGCAAGGGCAGCCTTATCCTCCGTCATCAGAAATCCGTTGGTGTTCATCGAGACATTAAAGCCAAGGCCAGTCGCGTAACCGGTCAGATCGAAGAGGTCGCCCCTGAGGAGAGGCTCGCCTCCGCCATAATTAATAAACGGCACTTTATATCTGGCCACCTTGGCCATTATCTCCTTCACCTGCTCCGTCGGGAGTTCCTGCGCTTTTTCCGGCCTTGAGTAGCAGTGACGGCAATTGAAGTTGCACCGGAATGTAAGGGTCCAGTTTATTGTAATCGGCGAAAAAGGTATCCTACTCATGGACAAGCCAACCCCTTTTGTCAATATCGACAAGAAAATCCCGGACATCGCGCGAAAGCGTATCCCTGTCCACGTCGAATATCATGGCGAGCGTATCCACGAGGCGCTCTTCGTCGATACCGTCCAGGAGCTTCCATATCTCGCCGCCAAGGAGGTTAAGCTGGTGCATCATCCCGGATTCTACCAGCAACACCGTCCCATCCCCGGACGCGTCGTCGCCTCGTGCCATCGCCCGGAGGACTTCGTCCCTGGCCTCTTCCTCTTCGCGCCAGATTATATCCGGGTTCCTCCTTATATTGCGCATTGCCGTCCCCCGCTCAGTTTATTTTTACCCTGGCCGAAAGCGCCGGTTCCGTAATGACCTTGCCGATATAGCTCTCCCGATGACAGATCG
>JAKAHE010000003.1 GCA_021815285.1 Nitrospirota bacterium | reverse complement strand
ATTCTTCCCTTGCGCTGGCGCTTGTGATTGCCGGGGGGACGGCGGGATATTGCCGGCTCGAGGGCTGGAATATCCTCGATTCCCTCTTCATGACCGTTATCACGATTACCACAATCGGTTACGGCGAGGTGCACAGGCTCGACCAGACAGGCAAGATATTTTCCATAATATTAATCGTTTTCGGACTGGGAGCCGTCGCATTCGCGGTTCGGAACGCGACAAGGCTCATGCTCGAAGGCGAACTGGTGGACATCCTCGGGAGAAGAAAATTGGAGCAGAAGATAAAGAAGCTAAAAGACCATTACATAGTGTGCGGTTTCGGCAGGATGGGCAGGCTTATCTGCCGCGAGCTTGAGGGCGGCCCTGTGCCGTTTGTGATAATAGAAAAAGACATAGGTAACATCGAGGATGCGGACTGGGACAGGTACCTCATAATGCAGGGAGACGCCGACAAGGACGAGACGCTCATAGAGGCTGGGATAAAACGGGCGAAGGGACTTATCTCGGTGGTTTCGACTGACGCGCAGAATCTTTACATCGTCCTGACGGCCAGGGGCTTGAACGAAGGGCTTTATATCGTTGCGCGGGCGGGCGAGGAAGGTTCGGAGCACAAGCTTGTGCGCGCCGGAGCGAACAAGGTCATATCGCCCTATCATATCGGTGCGGACAGGATTGCCCAGGCGATGCTGAGGCCCGCGGTGGTGGACTTTATAGAGTTTGCAACGCGCTCCGAGAACATGGAACTGAAGCTGGAAGAGGTGAAGGTGGGCAGCGGTTCCCCGCTTGTCGGACAGGCGATAAAGGATAGCGGCATCAGGCAGGAACTGGATATTATAATCGTCGCCATAAAACGCGCGGACGGCAAAATGGAGTTCAATCCGAATCCCAATTCCGTCCTGCGCGAGGCGGATTGCCTTATTGCGCTCGGAAGGCCGGAACAGTTGAAGCTGCTGGAAAAAATCACATCGGAGAACGGGGCGGAATAGGCAATGGCCGAGTTCGGTAAACTGCTCGTCGTCGTCGGCGCCATCCTGCTTATTTTGGGAGCGGTGTTTCTCCTGGCCGGGAAGCTTCCGTGGATTGGCAGGCTTCCGGGAGACATAACGATTCGCGGGAAGAACGTAACTTTTTACTTTCCGCTCGCCACAAGCTTAATCCTGAGCCTCATTCTCTCCCTGATACTTTGGCTGATCGGCAAAAAATGACTAAGGCGCTTACGCTCGCATTCGCGCTCTGCCTGGGCCTGATGGTTTCCGCTTCAAACGCGGCGGCATCCGATAAAATTCGTGTGCTGGTAATGGACAACCTGCCGGGCGTATCTCTTGATTTCCCGCCGGAGTTCAACGTAAAAGGCCTCTTTGGAATAGGCGAGAAGGAGCCGGACGGGCAGGGCGGGGTGCGCATGTTACTTTCCGCAAACAGCTGCCCTGGGGGCGGGGTAAGGATTAATACCGACGGCGTCGTAATTAATGTAAACAGGTATAAGCTCACGGGCGTTATCGAGATAAAGAAGAACCGGAAAGGTCTCTTCAGGATAATCAACGAACTCGGGCTTGAGGACTATACCCGCGCGGTGGTGGGCGAGGAGATGGGCGCAAACTGGCCGCTTGAGGCGCTTAAGGCGCAGGCGGTGCTTGCCCGCACATACGCCATGTACAGCGAGCAGAACCGATGCGCGACGCATGACTACGACCTCTGCGCGACCGTAAAATCGCAGATGTTCGGCGGGGACGCCGTGGAGAAGGAAGGCCCGGCGCTTGCGGCAAAGGAGACCGAGGGCGAGATACTGACATACGACGGCGCGCCGATAGATGCGGTATATCACTCCACCTGCGGCGGCATGACTGAGGACGCATACGACGTATGGGGCAGGAAATACCCGTATCTTGTATCCAGGGAGTGCCGTTACTGCGCGGACTCCCCATACAGCAAATGGAAGAGGCGCATAAAGATTTCCGTCCTCGACGACTCCCTCAGGCGCGCGGGATATACGATAGAAGGGCTGAGGGCCATACAGGTACTGGAACGGAGCCGCTCCATGAGAATAAAGACGCTCAGGATTATCGGGGAATCCGGGAGCGTTGTGATGAAGGGAACCGATTTCCGGAAGGCCGTGGGATACTCCGCAATACCGAGCACTGCCTTCGAGGCCCACAGAGACGGGGACAGTTTCGTATTCATCGGCAGGGGTTCCGGGCATGGCGTTGGCATGTGCCAGTATGGCGCAAGGGGTATGGCCCTGGCCGGGAAGAACTACCGTGAGATACTCGAATATTACTATCCCGGCGCTACGCTCACAAAACTGCCGGAGGGACCGAAATAAATGCTGGTAACGGATTTCGATTACATCCTACCGGAGGAGCTTATAGCGCAGTCTCCCGCCAGGGAGCGCGACAAATCCCGCCTGATGGTACTGCCGCGCGCCGGCGGAAACATAGAGCACAGGATATTCTCCGACCTGCCAGGGTATCTGAAGGCGGGAGACGTGATGGTTGTGAACGACGCTAAGGTAGTGCCGTCGAGATTGACCGGGGCGAAGTCTACGGGTGGAAGGATAGAGGCGCTTATAACGAAAAGAACCGGCGAAGGGCGGTATGAGGCGCTGGTCAGAGGCAGGGCGCCGGCGGGGACTGAAATCGAGTTTTCAGGGGGACTTGGGGCAAGGATTCTTGAAGACCTTGGCGGGGGAAGGAAGGTGATTTTATTCGACGGCGCCTCTGATGAGGCTGTAAGAAGGGCCGCTTCGATGCCGCTTCCGCCGTATATCGGCAAGTCCGGGCTGGACGACGCCAGGGACAGGGAGCGCTACCAGACGGTATACGCCTCTGAACCCGGAGCTGTCGCCGCTCCGACGGCGGGGCTTCATTTCACCGAGGCCCTGCTGGAAAGGATAAGGGAAAAGGGGGTTTCGTCCGTCCGCGTAACGCTTTACGTCGGCCCCGGCACGTTTCTTCCTGTGCGGGAAGAAGTTGTTGAGCGCCACGAGATGGAAAACGAGGAATATTTTGTGCCGGAGGAGACCGCCGAGACGGTAAACCGCGCGCTTTCCGAAGGCAGGCGCGTTATTGCCGTCGGGACGACAAGCGCAAGGACGCTGGAATCGGCGTTCAGGGACGGCTGGCTTAAGGCCGGAAAGGGCAACACCGGCCTCTTCATATATCCTGGCTATGAATTTAAGGCCGTCCGGGCCATTATAACCAATTTCCACCTTCCCAAATCGACTTTGCTTATGCTAATATGTGCCTTTGCGGGGAAAGACAGGATATTCAGTGCGTACCGGGAAGCGGTGTCGGAGAGCTACCGCTTCTACAGCTACGGCGACGCCATGTTTATAGCGTGAGAACAGCTTGAAAGACCTTGGCAAAATAAGAGAGCGCTACGACTACTCCTTCGACGCGCGCCAACTCGGCCTCGTAATATTCGGTATTGCCGCCATCGCTGCGCTGATATTCGTCCTGGGCGTCACTGTCGGGATCCAGTGGCAGAAGAAAAGACATCCGGAGACACTTGACAAGGCGGCGTTGACGAATCCCCCCAGGGAGGCTCCGTCTGCGCCTCCTGTATTGAAACCGGTTACGACATCGCGGGCCGCTTTCTCGAGGACTTCGACAGCTTCAGCCGGAAGCCGGAGGTCGGTTACCCTGACGTTCCCGAAGGTTCTGACTTCAAATGCGAGAAACGTCCATGCGCCGCTTGTCAAGAAACCGGTTGACCGGCATCAGACAGAACGGCAGCCGGTAGACCGGCATCAGGGCCGGTATACCGTGCAGATGGGGGCGTATAAATCAGCCTCGGCGGCCAGGGCCGAGGTCGCAAAACTTAAGAAAAAGGGCTACGACGCGCGGGTATATGCCGTATCCGGAAGGCGGGGCGGCTACAACTACAAAGTCCATGTGGGCAATTTCGGAACTAAAGCCGCCGCCGCATCCGAGGCCAGGAAGCTTAAATCACTCAGGGGAGTCAGGCCGTATGTGACCAGGGAATAAAGGCAAACAATAAACCGTTTTCACGCCTGGCGCGGTTGAATTTTGCGCGGGCCGGGAATTGAGAGACCTCAGTATGAAAAAATATATCATCGCTATCGGAATACTTGCATCTTTTTTATTCTGCGACAGTTCCTTTGCCGGGGATGCGCGGCTCTCAAACGGTATCAGGATGATAAACTTAAGCCATCGCGGGGAGACCGCTGCGGCCTGCCTTTTCATAAAAACGGGCTACGGCTCCGAACCTGCGGGCAAGAAAGGGATTACGAGCCTTCTTTGCAACTGCGTCCTGTCGATGAATCCCGTGGACAGCGTCAACCCGCCGTCCTTGATGATAAAGCGGATGGGCGGCAAGGTAACGGCGGACGTGGAGGCGGACTATACCTGCTTCAAGCTCGAATCGCCGGCGGACTCTTTCCCGGCTGCGCTCAAAGCCCTGTCCGACATGGTATCCGTGGTTAATTTTTCGGATGACACCGTCCGGATAGAAAAAGCCGCAATAACCGCCCGGAACAATTTCAAAACTGACGGCATTGTCGGCAGGATGTTTTATGCAGCTTATCCCGATGCCCTGCCGGGGGATTTAAAAAATATTTCAAGGAAAGACCTCATGGCATGGAGGACAACGCGGTTTGCTCCGGGGGGAGCGCTCTTATCCGTTTGCGGACCGTTCTCGGATGATGAGGTCTTTAAAATAGCCGGTTTTGCCTTCAAAAGCTGGCCCGGGAGCGGAAAACCCTATAGCGCGGAGGCGCAGAAACCGGCTTTTAATCCTGGAAAAGAGCTTGAATTGCAATCGGCGCCAGGCGCCGCCGCAGTCCTTTTCGTTTTTAAACTCCCTCCGCCCGGCGGCTCCGAATACGCCGCCGCTCTGACCGCACGTGCAATGCTGGCAGGGGGAATGTCGTCGATGATGTATAAGTCGCTTCGCGGCAAAGACCCCCGGGCATACCAGTTCGGAAGCTCGATTGAGTGGACGTCCTCCGCGCCGGTAATGACTGTTTATTCAGTTACGGACGAGACAAGAATCGATGACGCCATAAAGCGCATAAAAGACTCCATTGCGGCTCTCGAAGACGGGAAATTTTCCTCTGAAGAGCTTGAACGCGGGAAGGCTTTTGTCTCCGGGGGCGCGGATTTTTCTTCGGAGAGCGCCGTTGAAACCGCCTGGCTCTCCGGGCTGTATGAAATTTCCGGGGCCGGGAAAGACTACGAAAAAAGCCTTGCGGGAGAGATTTTATCTGTTGGTAGCGGGGATGTTTCGAGAGCGGCCCGGAGATATTTCAAGGGTTGCGAAATGGTTACGATGAGGCCCCGTAAGGAGCAGAAATAAGCGGTTTTTCACAGCGTTCGGAGGGTGAAAATGATAGTTTCATGCAGTCAGTGCGGCGTGCGTCTGAAGATTGACGACTCCAAGATAAAAGAAGGCGGAACAAGGCTTAAGTGCCCGAAATGTGGCAATATTTTCCTTGTGGAAAAGCCTGCGGCGGAGGTCGGTAAACCGGAACAGCCTCTCCAGAAAACCACCCCGCCCCCTGAGCCTTCGCGCCCCCCGCAGGCGGAAACTGCCGCGCAAAAGCCCCCGGAGGCGGCATTTACTCCGCCTCCTGCGCCCGCTCCGCCAAAACCCGCCGAGGCGCCCCAGGCAAGAGTTCCGCGCGCCGCCGCGCCAAAATGGGAACTGGACAGGTCGAAAATCCTTGTGGCGCACGACGGAGAATCCGTGCTCGGGCTTGCGGAATCTATCCTGACAAAAGAGGGGTATCAGGTAATCAAGGAGACCGAAGGCATCGCGGCTGTAATGTCCATAGAGAAGGAGAAGCCATTCCTTGTCATTCTCGATGTCGCGCTCCCGAGGATATACGGTTTCGAGATATGCGACAGGCTGAAGAACAGCCCGGAATCGAGCGAGATAAAAATAATCCTCATAGCGTCCATATACGACAAGACCCGCTACAAGAGAGAGCCTGTAAGCCTCTACGGCGCGGACGACTACATAGAAAAGCATCACATACAGGACAGCCTCGCACAGAAGGTAAAGCGCCTGGCGTCGGAAGCCGGCGGGGCGCCTGCCGTAAGGCCGCCCCGTGAGCAGGATATACGGATGCCGGCTCCGGAAGATATTCCCCTGAGGCAAGAACAGGGCGCCCGGATGCGTAAGGACGAGATACCCGAGCCATCGGCTCCGCCAGTCCCGCCGGCTATGCAGAAGGAACCGGAACAGCCTGCTGGTATTCATCCTGCCCTGGAGCGCCCGGCGGCAGACAGCCTGCAACAGGTAGACCGGCAGCAGGTCGAGGCTGCGAGGCGTTTCGCAAGGATAATACTCTCGGACATCGCGCTGTATAACCAGGGCGCGGTCGAGGAGGGTATAAGGGCCGGGAATTTCGAGGAGGCTCTTGCGGCGGAGCTCAAGGAAGGGCGGGAGCTCTATAACGGCAGGGTATCAAGGGAAATTATTGAAAGCGGGGATTATTTCGCGGAAGAGACTGTGAAGTTCGTAGAGAAGAAAAGACAGACCATGGGCCTTGGAATTTAAATGAAAAACCTTGACAGGAAAAGGGAACTACTATAACATACTATGGATTGACGGGGCGTAGCGCAGCCTGGTAGCGCACACGGTTCGGGACCGTGGGGTCGAAGGTTCAAATCCTTTCGCCCCGACCATTTTGCAGTGATTGAAGGGTATCCTCGAAAGGAGATGCCCTTTTTAATTCCTTCAGTTTAAAGGCGGTGTGTTGGAAAAGGTCGTAATCGGGGTTATAGGCTCGGCGCTTGCCGCAGGTAAGCCTTATGAAGACGCCATGGAAGTGGGAAGGCTGGCCGCCGAGAAGGGCGCGACCGTCCTCACCGGTGGGCTTGGCGGCGTCATGGAAGCCGCGTGCAGGGGCGCAAAGGAAGGCGGCGGCCAGACCATAGGCATCCTTCCGGGGTTCGACACCCGCGACGCGAACCGCTACATAGACATTCCAATCGTTACCGGCCTTAACCACGCGAGGAATATAATAGTCGTCAGGTCTTCCGACGTCCTTATCGCCGTCGCCGGAGAGTACGGCACACTGTCCGAAATAGCATTTGCGTTAAAGCTCGGCAAGCCGGTAATCAGCCTTGGAAGCTGGAACATTGACGAAGGCATAAAAAAGGCCGACGCCCCCGCACAGGCGGTGGACATGGCCCTGGAAGCAATACGTTAGACCGGCGCGCTGGCAATATGGAGGGCTTATGCCGGGCAGTAAACCTTCGACAAACAGCAGGGTAGGGGCTGAAATTCTCGTAAGCGGACGTGTCCAGGGCGTAGGATACCGGTTTTTTACAGAGCGGGTGGCCGCAAGGCATAATGTCCTGGGATGGTCAAGGAACCTCCCTGACGGGCGCGTCGAGCTGGAAATAGAGGCTGATGAAGCGGACGCGAAGGAGTTCGTAAAAGAGCTTGAAAAAGGCCCCGCGATGGCGCGGGTGGAAGAAGTCAAAGTAGACTGGAAAACCTGCGCGGGAAGGTTCAGAAATTTTACAATCAGGGTTTGACGGGTGTCAATATGCCAAAAAAGAAAAAACAGAAGGACGATGAATTTGCTGGCGAGACCGTCGAGCTTGACATGGATAAGCAGAAGGGTGAGGAAGGGGAACTTGAATATTTCCCCGAAGAGATAGACGACGAGCAGTTCGAGGCCGAGGCCGGGGAAGGACTTTTCGACGAAGAGGAAGAGGAGGAGGCAGAGGAACCTTCATCTTATCCGGACGAGACGCAGGACGCCATAAAGCTATATCTCAAGGAGATACGCGTTTCGAGTCTTCTGACATTCGAGGACGAGCAGGAGCTTGCAAAACGCATCGCCAAGGGCGATGAAGAGGCGCGCGCCCGGATGATCGAGGCGAACCTCCGGCTTGTTGTAAATATCGGGAAACGCTATATAAACCGCGGCCTTCCCTTTTCCGACATCATCGAAGAAGGCAATATCGGCCTGATAAAGGCTGTCGAGAAGTTCAAGCCGGAAAAAGGATTCCGCTTCTCCACATACGCTTCGTGGTGGATAAAGCAGTCCATAGAGCGCGCCCTTGTAAACCAGACGCGCACCATACGCCTGCCGGTACATATTTCTGAAGTCATTAATTCGTTCGTAAAGGTCGTGCGAAGGCTTATCCAGAACTTAAAGCGCGAGCCGACGGTTGAGGAAATTGCCGCGGAGATGAACTATGCGCCCGACCAGGTGAAGGATATAATGCAGCTGATCCGCAAGACCCATTCCCTCGACACGCCTATCGGGAACAAGGAGGAGGGGTCGCTCAAGGACCTTATAGAGGACGAGGCATCGCTATCGCCTGCAAAGGTTACGGAGGGAATTATCCGCCACGAACAGATAATCGAGTGGCTGAATTACCTCACGGAGAACGAAAAAAAAGTTATCAGTCTTCGTTTCGGCCTTGAGGACGGGGAGGCCCAGACGCTTGAGGTGATAGGAAAGGAATTCGGCCTTACCCGCGAACGCGTTCGCCAGATAGAAGCCTCTGCGCTCAACAAGCTCAGATTTATCACTAAAAGAAAGAGTATCGACCTGGAAAGTATATTGTAAAGGAGGCATATGCTTGACCTGAAATCCCGCATCAGGGACATTCCTGATTTTCCGAAAAAGGGTATCCTGTTCAAGGACATAACGACGCTACTGAAGGACGGCGAGGCGTTTCAGAAGGTCATCGAGAAAATTACCTGCTTTTATGAGGGCGAAGAAATAGACAAGGTCGTGGGAATAGAGTCCCGCGGATTTATCATGGGCGCGCCGGTTGCCTATGGCCTGAATGCAGGTTTTATACCCGTAAGAAAGCCCGGCAAGCTCCCAAGCGACATATACGAAGCTAAATACGAGCTCGAATACGGCACGGATACCCTGACGGTACACCAGGATGCGATAACGCCCGGAGAACGCGTTTTGGTGGTTGACGACCTCCTCGCTACCGGGGGGACAATGGCGGCGACATTGGATCTCCTGAAGCAGCTTGGCGCCGTTGTTGTCGGCGTGGCGTTCCTGATAGAGCTTACAGAGCTTAAGGGTCGTGACAAGCTTGCAGGGCACCAGGTCTTGTCCCTTGTAAGTTATTAAGGCTGATTAAAACGGTTGCGTGCCCGACGCAGGATTAAAAGGCGATTGACAAAATCAACATCATTTGTTATTTTAAATTTAGTATTTGGTGCTAATCCCTGCAGTTAGAGTCTCATCCTTTCTAAGTTTTAAGCCTACCCACAAGTTTCAGCAAAATCTTACCCTTTTGTTTTAATTGTGATACCGCATTAAAACGGGTCGTTCATCCTTGTACTTAAGCGAGGAGAGACAACGTGCGGAAAAAAGCGGCAAGGTTTTTAGCGGTGTCAAGCATCGTATGTGTCGGCCTTTGGGGAGGGCTTGCAAATACAAACAACAGTGCATACGCGTTGGTTTCTACCGTGCCATGCAATCATTCTGTAAATAACAAATACATAAAGACTATGAAATTGACGGCTGAGGATAACGGCCGCGAAGTCCGAACATGCGTAGGCGCTGCAATCAGTGTGGCGCTTAAGGTTCAGGGCGGAACAGGTTATAACTGGTATACGGATCAACTTGACGAGAATTATCTGAAACCAGCCGGGGAATATACAGAAGACATTTCTCCAAAAGGAGCCGCAGGCGGACCCGTGCTCGGCGTATGGTGTTTCAAGGCTGTAGCTCCTGGCGTTACGCGCTTGAGGATGCTCTATTACAGGGCATGGGAAGGCAAAAGACATGCAGTAAAGTCATTCGAAGTGCGGCTAAATATATCGGAAAGCCATAAGGAACCGAAATGAAAAAAATCCTGCTGGCGAATATATTTTTAGTTTTCATCGCCCTTTTTTTTGCGTCGTTGGCTTCGGCCCAGCTGAGTGATGTTCCGTATATTCAGGCGGCAATAACCGCTTCGGGGGCCAACTGGACAGCCGGCAATACCACTGTGGGAGCGCTTACGCCCGACCAGCAGAGCGCCCTGGTGCGTTTCAGCGACCAGCCGCCGACGGGACAGTTGACGCCATTGCCGACTATTTCGACGAATACACCGTCCCCCAGCCTCGACTGGCGTAATAATGGAGGAGATTTTGTTACTGGCATACGAGACCAGGGAATCTGTGGCTCCTGCTGGGCATTCGGCTCGGCGGCCGGTCTGGAAGCGAGGACTCTTATAGATAAACATACCCCCGGAACAGACCTGGACCTCTCAGAGCAAGTCTTGGTCTCATGCAGCGGATACGGCAGTTGCAATGGCGGTTATCTTGTGGACAGCTATTTTGTGTCCACTGGAATCCCCCTGGAATCATGTTACCCCTATACCGCGACCAACGGCGCCTGCGGCAGCGCCTGCCCGAACTGGCAATCGGGAGCTTACAAAGTCTCCCGCTACACATGGATTATTCCTTACGGCACTCAGCAGACCGTAAACTCTTTGAAATACTCACTCATCACCTACGGCCCCACTGTTATTACATTTGCGGTATACAATGATTTCTTTTATTACACATCCGGGATATATAAGCACGTAACCGGTTCACTTGCGGGATACCACGCGGTGTTGCTGGTAGGATACGACGACGTGAACAATTGCTTTATCGTAAAAAACAGCTGGGGCACAGGCTGGGGGGAGAGCGGGTTTTTCCGGATAGCGTACAGCGAGGTAACCGGAGACTGTAAATTCGGGTACGAGGCCCTCTCTTACGGCGAGCCTCTTTCTTATCCGGTATCTTCCATCACTGCTCCCGCTGACGGCGCCACACTCCTGGGGACGTGCGCAATCACGGGCGCTGCAAGTTTCGGAGTACAGCAGGTAGATATCGGCATTACGCCGAGCGGCGGTTCCACCACGTGGCGCCAGGCCAACGGAACCTCTTCCTGGAGCTACAACTGGACCCCGCCGTCAACCGGCTCGTACAATATACAGACGCGCTCCATGGACCTGTCAGGGAATGTGGAGGTTCCAAAACCGGGTATAAATGTTACAGTCGAAAAAGGCATTAATGTTGACAAGGACGCGATAAACATAACCTATGCCGCCGGGGCGCCCGCTGCGTCGTCGGCCATAAACCTGTCAAGCGTGGGAACGATAAATTATACCGCCACATCGGACTCTCCCTGGCTCACTGTTTCTCCGGCCAGCGAACTGACTCCGCAGACTCTTACGCTGACTATCAACCCGAATACACAGACCCCCGGATTTATCTCGGCCAATCTCACTATCAGTTCGCCGCTTGCCGTTAACAGCCCGATAGTGATCCCGGTAAACGTGGTTGTTACGCCGCTTGGCGCGCCGGAGCTTCCTCATTATAACTGGAATCTCAATATTCAGGCCGAGGGCTGCGCGGTATGCCATCAGACGCCGTCTCAGTTCTTGACCGCGGATTACCGGGATAACGCCTCGTTCTGCCTGTCCTGTCACAATGCCGCGGGCGTCGCGCATGAGAGAAATCTTATTCCCAGTCAGGGACATGCGACAATGGACAACGTAACTACGGGGGGTAATAAATATCCTACCTATGGAGAAATCACTGCAGCCGAGTGCAATAACCAGCCGTTCTCGCAACTCGGCTATGGCAACAAAGTAATCTGTGTAACCTGCCATAATCCGATGAGGAAGTCCGAAGACTATGGCCGCGTATGGGAGATGACCATAACCGGCGATTATAAAACTTACTGGCTTGAGAAGGGCGGATGGTCCCACTACGGCGGACTCGCGCCGCAGGTATACAGGGACACTTCTCTTTGGGGAGCCGGAGGGCCTGTTTATTCGAGGACAAAGGAGAATTACCTCGTTGACTCTTCGGAATATTCTTATAACGAGGATGCTGGCTCGATAACATTCAATACCGCGCAGGATACCGCTGATTACATCTACGTCAGCATTGACTATCCCTACCTGCGCGCGAGCTGCCAGGATAACCGCCTATGCATGGACTGCCATTCTCAGGCCACTCACATGGGAGCGAACTGCCTGAGTTGCCACACTGCGCACGACACTGGCAACATAGCGGACATAAGGGAAAAGGTCAGGACGCCGGACCACCTGGATATGAATGTGGTATTTATCCGCTATACAGGGATTAACTCCTTCGCGGACGGGGATACAACCTATAATGGCATCTGCGAGGTATGCCACACGACCACGAAATATTACAGGCGCGACGGCAGCCAGCCGTTTTCCAACCACTCGGGAGGGGTAAATTATGACAGGACCAACTGCACTTACTGTCATAGCCATTCAACTGGTTTTGCCAAATAATGTTTTTGCCCTGTTCCGGGGCAGTTTTGCGCCCTTGCAATAAGGGCTTTTCAGGCTATTTTCTTTGTCTTGTGCGATAACAGGTTTTTTATGTCCTTGCTCAGCCTTGCCGGCGAGGTCGTAGTCTTGGGAAGAAACCTGGATGCTCCTGCCGACATGGCGCGGTCTATTTCGTTTCTGGTGCCGCGGGCAGAAAAAATTATTACGGGAGTATTTTTCAGGGCCTCGTTCGCCCTGATGTGGGCCAATACCTTATATCCGTCCATTCTTTCCATGTATAAGTCAAGGACTATCACGTCCGGATGATCAGACTGCATCTTTCTGACCGCCTCCAGGCCGTCCTGTGCCTCTTCCACATTGTAGCCGTCAAGCCCAAGCCTTGTCTTGTAGATACTTCTTACGGCGGCATTGTCGTCAACTATAATTACCTTTTTCTGCCCCTCATGGGCCTTGCCGTAATTTTCTTCTACATGGTGGCGTATATAATTGCGCTCGGCGTCTTTCAATCCCGTAAAATTCAGCCCCGCCCCGATGGAACCGTCGCAGCTTTTTACCTTAGCCAAAGTGGAGAACTTCCTGCCGCCAAAGCTGAACTCGACCCTTACCGTGTTTCCTATGACAAACGGTCGGCCTGTAAATACGTATATTCCGTTTTCGCTTATATTAGAGCCTGCCGCATGGATTGTTCCATTGACCACCACATCCCCGGCGTAAGGTATTCTACAGTAGAATCTCCGGTCGATACTCATATTCCACCTGCCAGTTCTTAAATAATAATTGCTATACACAACCTGCACACTTAAGATAATAATAGCACAAACAAGACTAAGGTATGCGTTAATTTTTTTTAATCTTACTATTCGGACGCAATACTGTTTACATTAATTGCATTCAGGTTTTTTTGTCTTGCAAAGCATGATAAAAGATTATAAAATCAGCCGATGAAGGCGCTGGTTACGGGAGGGACGGGATTCATAGGGAGCCATCTTGTCGAGGCCCTCCTGAAGAAAGGGATCGAGACAAGGTGCCTTGTCCGCGACCCTGCTCAGCTTAAGTGGCTTGCCGGTCTGGATGCCGAGATAATCCGGGGAGATACGGAAGCCGCGGACAGCCTTTCGGCGGCTGTGGCGGGCGTGGATTATGTATTTCATGCCGCCGGGATTACCAAGGCGGCAAGGCCCCAGTATTATTACAGGATAAATGCGCAGGGGACTGAGAACCTGCTCATGGCGGCTCTCAGGGAGGCCGGGCGGATAAAAAAGTTCGTCCTGGTATCAAGCCAGGCGGCGGCAGGCCCGTCAAGGGAGGGAATTCCGAGGCGGGAAGACGACGAACCGATGCCTGTCTCGGATTACGGCCGGAGCAAACTGCTGGCCGAGAGACATGCTCTGGCTGTAAAGGATGAACTGAACATTGCGATTGTCAGGCCGACGTCCGTTTACGGCCCGCGCGACCGGGACATATTCACATTCTTTAAAATGGTGCAAAAAGGGTTCCGTACCGCATTTTTTGAAAAAAGATTCCTGTCAGTCTGCTTTGTTTCTGATATAGTTGAAGGAACGGTTAATGCCGCGTTCGAGGATACCAGGTCGGGCGACGCCTTTTTCCTGGCGCACCCGGATGTCCTGGACTGGGACTTTATCGGCGAAGCAATCGCAAACGCGCTTGGAGTGAAGGCAAAAAGGCTTGCAGTTCCAGTGCCTTTGATGGGGGCTGTGGCATTATGTGCCGAGGTTTTTTCGGCTATTTCCGGGAAACCGGCGCTTCTTAACCGCCAGAAGATGGCGGAAATAAGGCAGCGTTTCTGGGTGGTTGATACAAAAAAGGCGGAGGAAGTTTTAAAATTCAAGGCCCGCGTTGATTTCCCGACGGGCGCAAAAATAACAGCCGAGTGGTACAGGCTTCATGGATGGCTCTGACGGAGGACGGCTTGGACATTTTCGGGAAGTGCACAAGGTTTACAAAGGCGGATGATTTAAAGGCGATAGGCGCCTATCTTTATTTCCGCAGGATAGATTCGCCGCAGGACCCTATAGTAACAATGGACGGCCAGGAGCTGATAATGCTCGGCTCCAATAATTACCTCGGCCTGACAAACGACCCCAGAGTAAAGGAAGCGGCGATTGCCGCCGTAAATAAATACGGCACGGGCTGCGCAGGGTCGAGGTTCTTAAACGGCACGCTCGACATCCACGAGGAGCTCGAAGAACGCCTGGCGAAGTTCATGCGAAAGCCCGCCGCGATTACTTTTTCGACGGGTTTCCAGACGAACCTCGGCACCATCTCCGCCATTGTCGGCAAGGACGATACCGTGCTGATTGACAAGCTCGACCACGCGAGCATAATCGACGGCTGCCGCCTGTCCTTCGGCGAGGCCCGGAAATTCAAGCACAATGACATGGAAGACCTGGACCGCGTCCTGACTAATTGCGGAAACTCCGGCAAGATGGTCATAGTGGACGGCGTATTCTCCATGGAGGGCGACATAGCCGACCTTCCGAGGATTGTTGATGTTGCCAGGATACACGGCGCGCGTGTTATGGTGGACGATGCGCACGGCATCGGAGTCCTCGGAAAAAACGGCAGGGGCACGGCGGAGCATTTCGGCCTGGAAGACAAGGTTGACATCATAATGGGGACTTACAGCAAGTCTCTGGCCTCCATTGGCGGGTTTGTCGTCGCTGAAAGAGACGTCATAAACTACATAAAACACCATGCCCGCGCCCTGATATTTTCCGCAAGCCCGCCGCCGTCCTCCGTGGCGTCGGTAATCGCCGCGCTGGATATTATCGAGAGCGAGCCTGAGAGGCGGAAGGCGCTCTGGGACAATACCCATAAGATGCAGAAAGGCTTCAAGGAGATGGGCTACGACATAGGCGTCAGCGAGACCCCTGTCGTGCCTGTTGTCGTTGGCGAGGACATGACGGCGTTCATTATGACCAGGAGGCTCCAGGAGGAGGGCGTATTCGTAAACCCCGTAGTCAGCCCCGCTACGCCTCCGGGAAGAGCGCTTATCAGGACGAGCTACATGGCCACCCACACCTTCGAGCAGCTCGACCGCGTGCTGGAAGTATTCGAGAAGGTGGGCAGGGAGCTGGGTATCCTCCAGCCGAAGCACGTGTAAAACCGGGGTAGCGTGCCGAGTTGCACTTCGCGCGGTAATCCTGAAAGATAAAATCGAGTCGGACGTCGTTTAATTGAAACACCCTGGCCGCAAGATATATCACCTCGCGGGCGGTCTTGTCATAAGCGCCGCGTATATCGCACTCGGACGCGAACGCGGGCTTCCGGCGCTCGCCGCTCTTACGGCCATTGCCACGGCAATCGACATCTCCCGCCTTGTTTTTCCGAGATTCAACGACTTAATGTTCCGCCGTCTCGGGGCGTTTATCCGGGATTCGGAGAAACACACCGTAACCGGCACTCCCTGGTATCTTATGGGTATGCTCGGAGCCTACCTGCTCTACAGCCTGCCGGTCGCAGTCTGCTCGATAATTTTTCTTGCATGCGGAGACGTCAGCGCAACGATAATCGGCGAGAGGTGGGGGACTATAAAAATATCGGGTGTTAAAAGCCTACAGGGGACAATCGCTTTTTTCCTCGCCGCTTTCATTTGCGGAGCGATTGCCGGAAGCTACTGGCAGGGCCTTCCATTGTCTGTCGTTGCGGCCGGGGCGTTGACGGCGGCTGTAGTGGAAATCCTTCCGCTCAAAATCAACGACAACCTTTCCATACCTATAATCTCAGGCGCGGTAATGCAGGCGCTGATGCACAGCTTTTGACTGTTATTCCCGCGAAAGCGGGAATCCAGCGATTTCAAATCTGAGATTGCTTAGCTTCGCTCGCAATGACAGCTAACTTTCCGTATATCCTGTCCGCCGCCCAGACGCAAACCGGCGCAAGAACCGCCCCCGCGATTACGTCTACTGCGTAGTGATACCGAAGATACATCGTCGCAAGGACAAGACCGGACGCGAGCGGCAGGGCTATCCAGAAGAACCATCTCTTATACCTCCATGCATAAATAAGCACTATCAGCACGATTTCCGTATGGCCCGACGGGAAAGCGTCCCGGTTCGCGCCTTCGAGGAAGTTCAAAGTGGAATTGATTGCCCTCGCAAGGCCGTCCCGCATCAGGGTGTGCGCGAACTGCCCTTCCAGGTAATATCTCGGCCCCAGCGCAGGGACGATTATATAACCGACATAAGAGACGAAAAATCCGAATGTTATACCGAAGAGAGAGATGTCAAATTTTTCAGATTGCCCCTTCGAAAGCAGTATCAGGCAGAAGACCATCGGTATGAAATAATACGAGGTATAGCAGACCTGCAGGACTGCTGTGAGCGCGGGGCTTATCATCCAGTCAAGCCATGCGCCGGGAACGGGGCCGACGATATACGAATCGAGCCTGGCAAGCAGGGCGTCCTTGTCCGGAGGATTGATGTATGCGGTAAGATGTCCCATGCTGTCGAATGTGAAGAGGATAACGAACAAGGGCATCAGTATGTCGATGAATTTTATCAGCGAGCTATTCGGGGTTTTCCGGCGCATCCAGTCTGTGAAAATTACGACGGCTCCTACCGCGCCGTACCGCAGGGCAAGGATTCCCGCGCCAGGTATTTTCTTGTAGTTCAGGATTGTAAGGGCGAGAAGGAAAAACAGAAAGACCGCAGAAAGCTGTGTTACAGGCTTCGCCTTCCGAAAGAAGAGCATCTCTCTATACGCCGGTTGAGACAGTCAGGCCGAAGTCAGCTGCGACTTCCTCGACGATGCTACGGTCTATTCCGGCTCTCTTTGTCAGGAACCCTTCAAGAAGCGTATTGTCGCATATTGTATTTATCAGGCGCGGGATGCCTCTTGAAAATGTATGCACAGCCTCGACCGACGAAGGCGAAAAAATTTCCTTCTCGCATCCGGCTATGTGCAGCCTGTGCCGGATATACTGCTCGGTCATCTCGTGTGTAAAAGATTTCAGACGGTATTTGACGGCGACCCTCTGCTTCAGGGGCTCGTCCAGGGACAGCACGTCGTCGAGTTCCGGCATTCCGAAGAATACAAATGAAACGAGCTTGCCGCCGGGCACTTCGAGATTCAGAAGTCCCCTGAACTCTTCCATTATTTCCTGAGAGTTGAGCATCTGCGCCTCGTCTATCAGCACTACGGCCTTCTTGCCGGACTCGTGGATTTCTATCAGGCGATTATATATAGCGCCAAGGAGGTTTACCTTGTCCTCCGGAACGTCCTCGACGCCAAGCTGCATGGCGATCTTTTTCAGGAGCCATTCGGTCGTGATGGATGAATGGATTATAACGAGCAGGGCGGACTCATGCTCTCCGTCGTCGAGTTCGTCGAGCATCCTTCTCGCAAGAGTGGTCTTGCCGGTGCCGATTCCGCCGACAAGCACGGCCAGACCTTTCATCGTGCTGACGGCGTATTTCAGCCGGAGAAGCGCCTCGGCGTGCTGTTCGCTGTTGTAGTAAAACCTGTTGTCGATGGAGTTGGTAAAAGGCTGTTCCTTCAGGCCGTAATACTTAAGGTAGTCCATCGGAATCTCCGTTTGTTACAGATAAGACACCTTGCTTTTTTTAGGCGCTTTATCATCTGTTTTCTTCTTCTCTGCGGACGGCTGGGCTGCTCCGGATTCCATAAGCGCCCTGTTCAACCTCTGAAGCCTGTCCTTTATATCCCTGAACCCGCTGTTCTCTGCGGAAATTTCGCGGGAAATGGACTGTGCGGTGGATATATCACCCTTGAGCTCGTACGCGGTAGCAAGGTCGTATTTCAATCCGAGGTATTCGTCTCTTTCGTGGCCGGCGACATTAAGCCCGTCCTTGAAAAATTTTATCGCGGAATCGTACTCGCCCCGCTCTATATGACATAATCCTATCATGCTTGCGCAGTCGAGGCTTCTGGCCGGGTCGCGCGACGCCAACTCGAACTCTCCCAGCGCCTCGTCGGTCATGCCCATTTCCTTGTAGGCTATGCCGAGGTTGTAATGGGTCTCGTAATCCTCGTTGTTCAGTTGCTCTTCAACGCCCTTTTTGAACTCCTGAAAAACATCGACCAGGAGCTTGTCTTCAAATATATCGCCGGGTTTCTCCGGTGGAGACTGCGCATCTGTTTCCTCGGCGAGTTCCTCCCGCAGTTCGGCGCCCAGGTCGAAGAAATCTTCATCCTCTGCCTTGTCGTGCACTTTAAAGACCGGTGTAACCTTGGAGAAATCTTCCGAATCCGGCACCGTTGCAGCCGGTTCGCCGACTGCCGCATCAGGAACAGCCGTATCGTGAGTTTCATCGGGAGAAGGCTCATCCCAGGTCTGGAACGCCTCCTCAAGCTCGCTGTCGAGAGAGCCGAAAGCCGCATCTTCCTCGCTTACTTCAGCCGGGATTTCCTGGCCGTTCTCAACATAAAGTTCCGGCTCGGAATACTCCGGCTTATCGGAAAGAAGCTCTGTTTCAGGTTCAGCCTCCCGCTCTGGTTCATTCAACGCCGGCTCCGGTTCGACTTCCGCTTCTGGTATAGCTACACTATCCTCAACACCCTGTTCCGGTTCATCGGGAGGCAGAGTCTTGAGGAGGCTGTCGAGTTTCTCGCGGATTTCATCGTCTCCGGGATTTATCGAAATCAGTCTCTTGTAAATATCTATCGCTTCCTGCGTCAGCCCCTGTTGGGCATAGAAGTCCGCCTCCGCGCGCTCTTCAAGGTAGTGTACGGAACCAGGCTCCATCGAGTGCGCGTCGAATTCATCGAAATCTATGCTGACAGGGTGCTCGTCTATTCCTGTGAACGAGACATTTGCCGTCGGAAATTCCTCCGGTTCTAATATTCCCGACTCTGCAACGGAATTGTTTTCCTCCGTAGGAGGGGCAATTTCCGAAAGTTCTGTTATTTCAGGAAGGCTGTCCGGTTCGTGCGCCGCCGCGGGCGTATTGGTAGCTGACGTGGCGAGGAGGGGATTGCCGGGGTCAAGTCTTCGCGCCTTTTCGAGCGCCTCGTCCGCCAGCGTATTCATACCCATTGAATTATAAATCCCGGCAAGCTCTATTGAGGCATCAATAAAACTGTCGAGATCGCCCTGGGACTTGTAAAGCTCAAGGTATCTCTTCTTTACTTCAGGGTCCTGCGGGTGGATTTCGGAAATGGCGTTCAGGGCATCAGTAGCCTTTTCCGTCATGCCGTAACGGAGAAGCATGTCTACCTCTGAAAGCCGTTCCTCGAAGCTTTTTTCCGGCATAACCGGGACGTCCATAATATCCGGGATGCCGTCTCCAGGGTCGCTTTGTATGGCGGCTTCGTCCGTAGTCAAGCTCTCGTCGAACCCCTTGTCCACGGCGAATATGTCTATGCCGTCAAGCTCGTTTTCTTCGTGGAAGCTCTCCGCCCCAAGCCCCTGCGGAAACTCAGCCAGTTCCTCGTCCGGCTCAGCCTGCGGGAGCTCCCCAAACTCTTCCGGAAGATCAGACAGAGAGGCTTCCGGTGACACCCCTTCCTCTTCAATCGGGGCAGGTATGGTTTCAGGCGCGGCTTCCGATGATGGCTGGCTTTCGGAATCCAATGAAATTTCTTCTGCCCAGGAGGGATTTTCAGTAGCTATCTCTTCTTCTGCCGCTTCTTCTGCAGCAACCTGATTATCTTCGCTCAGAATTTCTTTCTCAGGCGGAGTTGTTTCAGCAGGCGCTAAATCCAAGGGGGGTTCTTCAACCGATTTACTATCAGAAATTTCAGTGGAGAGCGTGGCAGGCGCGGGAGGCTCGGTTTTCTCTACAGATTGAGCTTTAGCCTCGCGTCTTATGGCCTCGGCCTCTTCCGGCCTGTTCTGTTTTTCCAGGACGTCGGCCAGGAGATTTAAGGCTTCTATGCTGTCCTTTTTGTGGCCAAGAAACTCCCGGAGGAATTTTTCAGCCTGGGCAAACTCGTTTTTTGAGATATGCAAATCGGTGAGCGCCCTGTATTCGTTCCAGGCGGATGTAAAGTCGCCGGTCTTTATGTCGATGGCGATAAGCTGGAGACGGTAGCTTGTGTTCGCGGGGTCTTTTTCCTGAAGACTTCTGCATATAGCAGCCGAGTCTTCATATCTCCCGGAACGAAGATATGCCTCGGCGAGCGGTGTCATCACCCGGATGTCGTTCGGGTCAAGCTTGTTCGCCGTTTCGAGCTTGGAAGTCGCCTCACGCAGCCTGTTGTCTTTCATGTCGAGCAGCGCGGAAACACGGATAAACTCGAATCTTTCCGACGCCTTCTGCTCGACCTTTGCCAGAAAATCCCTCGCTCCGGCGCTGTCGCCCTGCAGGAGCTTCTTCTCCGCAAGCTCGATGCACTTGTTTATCCCTTCTTTTTCAAACCCTTCGCTTAAGTACAGCTCGGCCAGTTTCTGGGCGAGGGAGAAATTATCGGGGTTAAGGTCGCAAAGCGTCTTGTAAATATCTATAACCTTGACCTTCTGGCCCTGCCTGGTGAAATAAGACGCCGCCGCGAGATAGCTCTCGTTCGCGTTCCCAAGCATCCCGCGCTCGGCGTTCAGCTTGCCCATCAGTATGAAAATGTCCACCTGCTCGGGCTTTATATTCAGAACTTTTTTGTAGAGGGCTATGGACTTGAGGGTAAAGCCGGTCTTGTTGAATATTTCTGCGGCTTTTTTGAATGACTCTATTGCCTTGTCGTTGTCGTTTCTCTTAAGGCAGAGGTCTCCGATTGTGTTGAAGGTATTGGCGTCATTCGGGGATTCAGCCACAATCTTCTCATACTCGAGTATCGCCTTGTCCCACTGGGATTTGGCGATAAACTTCTGCGCGTCTTTCAATACCTTGCTTTTGTTAATCACATAAACCTCGGAAACCTCTTAATCAAGGCATAAAATCCCATGTAAATTTAGCATAACCGGATTCCCCCTGTCAAGGGAAAACGGTATTAGAAAACCCTGTAACTTCTTGAAAATAAAGCTACAAAATTGTTATTGCGCATGGTTTACATCCGCGGCCCGTTGTGTTATAAATATTCAAATCCTGAATTTAAGATGGAGTAGCTTTGAGAAAACATATTTCAAGCCTTGTTTTTCTTGTTATGGCTGTTTTAACCTCTGTGACCGCTTTTGCAGATTCACGCGAGGAATGGGCCGGGATATATCTCGGAAAACAGAAGATAGGCTACGAACATATCGCGGTAAAAGAGATCCCCGGCGGGTTCAATATTACCGACTATATGACGGCAAGAATAAGCATGCTCGGGACGGTTCAGGGACTGAACACAAAAACCTCTTCGATGACCGACGGTTCATACAGGCTCAAGAGTTTCCATTTTTCCATGCGCTCCGGGTTTGCGGACTCGGAGATTTCCGGGAGCGTGGATGGCAATACGCTCCGCCTGAAAACCGGGCCGGAGCCGTCGGATATGAAGAACATGAAGATAGACGAGGCGCCCTTTCTCGCCTCCGGCGCGGACCTTTATCTTCAGGGCCTGAAACTTAAGGCGGGAGACTCCTTCGACCTCCCGCTTTTCGACCCGGCATCGCTCTCGCTTGACAGGATGAAGGTGAAGGTCGAGTCATTGGAGCGGATGAAGGCGGGCGATGCCCTCGTCCCGGTATACCGCCTGCATGAGAGCTATGCCGGAATCGAAGGGACCGACTGGATAAGCCCGGAACTGGGCACGCTTAAGTCCTCCGGGCCTATGGGTTTCACATTCGTCAAGGAGACCCGCGCGCAGGCAATGGATTTAAATACCTCCTCGCCACCGGACATTACGGCCCTCACCTCGGTCACGGCTGAAGGGATGGCTGTAGCAGACCCTCGAAGCCTCTCTTTCATGAAAGTGAAGCTCGGCGGAATCGATTTCGCCGGTATGCCCCTGGACGGCGGAAGGCAGAGCTTCTCTGGCGGAATCCTCACGGTTGAGAAGGAGGATATATCAAGCCTGAAACCTGTGAAACTCCCGGTGAGCGAACCGGGTCTTGAAAGGTTCCTCAGGCCGCAGCCGTTCGTGGAGTCGGAAGACCCGGAGATAGCAGGCAAGGCGCGTGAGATAATCGGGCAGGACAATGACGCACTTGATGCGGCTAAGAAGCTCCTCGACTGGGTTTGTGGGAATCTAAGGAATTACCCTTCCGCAGGGATACCGGATGCCGTCGAGGTTCTGCATAGCCTCTCAGGCGACTGCAACGAGCACGCGACGCTTTACCTTGCGCTGGCCCGCGCCGCCGGCATACCGGCCAGGATGGATTCCGGGCTTGTGCTGATGGACGGAAGGTTTTACTACCATGCCTGGAACGAAGTCTACGTCGGCAAGTGGGTAACGGTAGACCCGACATTCGGCCAGTTCCCGGCAGACGCATCACACATCAGACTCGCCGAGGGCGGGCTGGACAAGCAGGTTAAACTTCTGAAGGCCGTGGGGAAACTCCGGATTACTGTGCTGGGGGCCAAATGAAGAGTAAAAAGTCTCTGGCGGCATTTTTAATCCTGGCGGCGCTCTTTCTTTCCGCCTGCGGCATGAACAGCGCGGCCAGGAAGATGTCCATAGAACTTGAGACTGTGAGAATAAGCGACATGACGTTCGGCGGGTTCGACGCGAATGTATATCTCCGGGTAACGAACCCGAACTGGTTCACCGTAGACGTGTCGGACTTAAGCTATCATGCCTATATTTCCGGGCAGGAGGTGGCGTCAGGGCAGGCCGTGCAGGAAATTTCCATACCTTCCGGCTCCGCCGCCGCCGTTGTCCTGCCTGTGAAGGTAAGCTACGGAAACCTCGGAGGGAAAATCTCGCAGGCATTCTCAGGCGGAAAGCTCAGCTACCGTCTCGCCGGTTCGATGGTATTTCATACCTGGTTTGCAAGCAGGACCGTCCCGTTCGACACCAAAGACAGAAAGTTTAAATGACGCAGAATACGTCTCTTGATGTTATGCACAAAACCATTGGCTTAATAATCTTTTACATGGGGCCTGAGAGATGAAAAAAATATTGCCGTTTTTAATTGTGGCCTTAATGCTGTCTTTATCCGCGTGTCAGAAAAAGACTGGAACCCCTCCAATACCCAAGACCGGCGGCGCCGTGAAAGCAGGCTCAGCGGCTAATCCGGTGGAGAACTATGTCAACGGGCTGAAAGGCTATGAAGGCAGGGCGAAGGGCGCACAGGCCGAGGTAGACCTTGGCGATATTCGCACGGCTATTCAGACCTATCAGATGGACAATGGCCGCTATCCTGCGAGCCTCGACGCCGTCAAACCATACGTCCGCGCCGGGATAGACCTGAACAGATTCAGGTATAACTCCGCCGACGGCAGCGTAAGCCTCAAGTAATGCGGATAAAAAAATATATACTGCTGCCGTTTCTCATCGTCGTTCTGTTCTTTTCCGGGTGTGGCGCGCTTGAGGGGATAGAGAGCCGCGCGATCCTGGCGAGGGAAGCCACGGCCCATCCGAGGGACCCGAAGACCGGTCTTCTGCCGGGCGCGGGGCCTGTATTCATACAGGAAAAAGGGCCTAGGGCAGCCCTTTTGATACATGGTTTCGGCGCGACTCCGTTCGATTTAAAACCCCTCGCGATTGCGCTAAGTAAAGAAAATATAACGGTTTACGCGCCGCTCCTTCCCGGCCACGGCACCACAATCCAGGACTTCGCGCGCTCCACCGAAAAAGAGTGGATTTCCGCGTCAGAACAAGCGCTTGGCAGGCTTGGAAGTTACCGTAAAATATACATAATCGGTTTCTCGATGGGTGGCGCAATCGCGCTCGACCTTGCGGCGGAAAATGCTGTAAAAAACAAGGTTTCCGGGGTCGTGCTCCTCGCCCCGTGCGTATTTATAAAAGGCCGGAAAAAGCTTGTTACGCCTGAATTTGCGATTGAACATCTATCCCGCTTCCTGCTTACGGACTATATAATAAACAAGGAGCCGTCCTTCAGCTTCGATAAAAAAGCCCTCCTGGGGAGACCGGCCTACGACCTCTTTCCCATAACCGCCCTCCGGCAACTGGTATTGCTCGAAGAGACTGCCCGGCGGAAGCTTCCGGATGTGAGCGAGCCGCTCCTTATAATACAGTCCAGAAACGACCCCACCGTTGCCGCCTCCGGCCCGAACTACATATTGGCCCATATCTCCTCGAAAGACAAGGGTGTTTTCTGGGTGACGCGTTCCGGGCACATGCTTGTCCTGGATGCGGAAAAGGAGCGGATAATAAGGAAGGTCGAGGAATTCATCCAGAAACACTAAATATTGTATTGACATTATCTCTCCTATACATCTCTTAGCGCTTATTTGTTGATTTTCCTCGCTGTATATGATATAAATTCACACTGAAAAACTATGAAAAAGCAGTTCTCCAGACCCCGAAAATGAGGTAAAAATGCGTTTTCACAAGCTGGAAATGACAGGTTTCAAGTCCTTCGCGGACAAGACCTCCGTCACCTTCGAGCCGGGCATGACCGCCGTGGTGGGGCCGAACGGATGCGGCAAAAGCAACATTTCCGACGGCATACGATGGGTCCTGGGCGAGAAGAGCGCCAAGAACATGCGCGGAGAAAAAATGGAGGACGTGATATTCAACGGGACGGAAGTCAGGAAGCCTACCGGCATGGCGGAGATAAACCTGACTCTCCATGATGTCGAAGGCGCGGACTCGCTCGGATTTTCGGAGTTCAAGGAAATAACCATCACGCGCAGGCTTTACAGGAGCGGCGAGAGCGAATACCTCATAAACAAGATACCGTGCCGCCTGAAGGACATCCGGGATCTGCTCATGGACACCGGAGTCGGCTCAAGGGCTTATTCCATAATCGAGCAGGGGAAAATCGGCCAGATTATAGCGAGCAAGCCGGAGGAGCGGCGTTTTATAATCGAAGAGGTCGCGGGGATTACGAAATACAAATCCCGCAAGACCGAGGCGCTTTCCAAACTCAAGGAAACTGAAGAAAACTTAAGCCGCGTGAGCGACATTATTCACGAGGTTAAACGCCAGATAGGCTCCCTGGACAGGCAGGCGAAAAAGGCGGAAAGATATAAAAAGCTTACTGCGGAACTCCGCGGGCTTGAGCTTAAAATGGCCTGGGACGACTATGGCGGGCTTCTCGAAAAAAGCGCGGAGGCGGATAAGGAGCGCGACGGGCTTGCATTGCAGGAGTCAGCCGCAAAGAACGCCGTCGTGGCGAGAGAGGCGGATCTCTCGGAGGCGAGGCTTCATCTCGCGGAAAAAGAACGTGCGCTCATGGAGCACCAGCGCGAGGTGCACCGGCTGGAATCGGAGGTAAGCCGCCTGGAGGCGAGAGCCGAGGTTGCGGTAAACCAGCTTAAAAACCTCGACGAGCGGGAGGAGCGCAGGCTTGCGGATACAGGCAGGCTCGAAGCCGAGGAGCGGGATCTCGATGCGCATTCCATGTCGCTTCGGGAAGAAGAGGGAGCGCTCAAATCGGAGCTCGACGGCCTGCGCGCCGGGTTGCAGTCGCTTGAGGCGGAGTATCAGAATAAGGTCGATAACGCGCACGCCCTCGAACAGGAAATCGAGCGCGGACGAGTCCGGCTTTTCGACATCCAGGCGGAGCTTGCCGCCAGCCGGAACAACCTGACAAGGCTCGAGGAGCGGAAGGCCGGGCTTGAAGCCCGTTCGGCGAGAGGGCGCGAGGAGCGTCTTGAGACGGAGTCGCGCCTTTCTTCGACAAAGATCGAAGCGGATAAAAAAAGGCTCGAACTACAGGCCGCAAGGACGTCCTCAGACGGTCTTCAGGCCGAGCGGGATACGCTTTCTGCAAAGATTGAGGGGACGAGGACGGCGCTTAAGGAGCTTTCGGAAGAGCTTGCCGCGGGCCGGGAAAAACTCTCACAGAAATCGAACCGTCTTAAGTCCCTGAAGGAACTGGAAGAGAGCCTTGAGGGCCTTGCCGAGGGCGTGAAGACCCTCGTTTCCGAGCAAAGACGCGGCGCTCTTCCGGGCATAAAGGGGCTTGTCGCCGATGTTCTTTCGGCAAGACCGGAGCACGAGCGCGCAATCGAGGCGGCGCTCGGCGAGAGGCTTCAGAACATAATCGTCGGCGGCCACGAAGACGCAAAGGCCGCCATAGCTTTTCTCAAGGGCCGCGGCGCCGGCAGGGGGAGTTTTATCCCGGTCTTGCCGAGGCTTTTTCCTGGAAATATTATCCCGGAAGGCGCCGGAGTGACAGGCTTGGCCTCATCCCTTGCCGAGGCGAAGGAGGGGTATAAAGAAATTATCGACGCCCTCCTTGGCGGTGTGCTTGTCGTCCGGGACCTCGACACTGCGCTTGAAATATGGAAGACTGGCGCTTCGTTTACTCTTGCCACGCTCGACGGCGAGGTTATAGAGCCTTCCGGCATTATAACCGGAGGAGCCGGGGCTTCCGAAGCCGGTTCCCCCTCATCCGGAATACTCTCCAAAAAACGTGAAATCCGCGAGCTTTCAGTGGAGGTGGAAAACCTCTCGCGGGATAACCGGGCCATGGAAAGCAGGCTGGCCGAGTCCAGGGCGCTTATGGACGAGCTTGAAGGTAAGCTCAGGGAACTGCATGAGCTAATAAACGAAAAACGCGTCGCAACAGTAGCCCTGGAGAAGGACTCGGCGGCGTTGGATGCGGAACTGGAGAGGATAACGAAGAAGCTTGAAGTGCTCGATATCGAGGCGTTCCAGCGCTCACAGGAAGAAAGCGAGGTGAGGGAGTCCATAACCAGTACCCGCGCCGCCATGGACGGCTTAGGCCTTGAGAAGGACAATGCCGAATCCGCCCTCTTCGAGGGGCAGGAAAGGTTTAAGTCCGCCAAGTCCGAGCTTGAGAGGGACAGGGAGATACTTACGGCCAAGAAGATGGATCTCTCGGCTCTTGTCCAGAAGCACGAGTCGTGGGCGAGGGATTTAAAGCGCGCCGACCTGAAAAGGGACGAACTTGAACGCAGGCGCACGCAGCTCGAAGCCGAGGGCCGCGAGATTTCCGAGAAGAAAGACGAACTTGCAAAAAGCCGGGCGGAGGCGGAAGCGAACATAAACTCGCTGATGACCGAAGCCATGTCCATGAAAGAGAAAGCGCCCGCGCTTCAGGACGCATACCAGGAATCCTACGACGCCATCGAGGGCCTGGAAGAGTCCGTGAAATCGGCCCGAAGGGATGCCGAGGCTGCCAGGGACGCGCTTGGAGAGATTGAGCTCAAGCGCGCGGAGCTGAAGCTTAAGGTCGAGCACCTGCTTGAAACGGTCGAGCATAATTACCATGTCCGCATACCGGAGATAGAGGAAGAGGTCAAAGCGCTTGAGATAGAGCGCGAGCAGGCTGAGATGGACGCGTCAGAGCTTCGGATAAAGCTCGAAAAGCTCGGGCCGGTGAACGTCGGCGCGATAGAGGAATATAACGAGCTGATGGAACGATTCGAGTTCCTTAGCTCGCAGAAACAGGATCTGGAATCGTCCGTCGCGCGCCTGAGGGAGGCCATCGGCAAAATCAACAAGACCTCCGAGGAACTCTTCATGGACGCGTTCAACTCCATAAACGAGACGTTCAAAACCGTGTTTCTTTCCCTGTTTGGCGGAGGACGCGCCGAGCTTCAACTTGTGCCTCCGGAGGAGGGTAACGACGTTCTGGATTCCGGCCTTGAGATTGTCGCACAGCCGCCGGGGAAGAAGCTCCAGAGCCTCCTGCTCTGCTCCGGAGGTGAGAAGGCGCTTATCGCAGTCGCGCTTGTTTTCGCGTGTTTTCTCGTGAAGCCTTCGCCATTCTGCGTGCTGGATGAAGTTGACGCCCCGCTCGACGAGAACAACGTCCAGAGATTCGGGAACATGCTGAAGGATTTCGCCGGGAAAACCCAGTTCATCGTCATCACGCACAGCCGCCCGACGATGGAACTCGCCGACGCGCTATACGGTGTCACGATGGACGAGCCGGGCGTCTCGCGGCTTGTCTCCGTCCGCCTGAAGGAGGCTGCGGAGATGGCGGGGGTGTAACTAAAAATCCTCGCGGTTTATATTCTGCACGTCAAGTTTTCCGTTTGGGGGCAATTCGTCGAGGTGCACGGTGTAGCCGGTAATGACGTCGCCTTCCCGTGTGCAGTCAAGCCTTCTTTTGAGACATTCAAATCTGGTGTTTCCAAAGGCGTAGTTGGTCCCGTACCACTTGCTGCCGCACGCAAACTTGAACCGGTACGACCCGACAGGCACACATGCCTTGACGTTCTCTCCTGCGCGCACAAAGATAATCTTTATATCTTTATTTGTCTTCCAATCGCAGATTTTAACCAAGAAGTTCTTCTTGGTAAACGGATTTTTTATTGTAAGCGGCGCTATAGGCGGGGCCTTGAAGAAATCCCTCGACCAGCCGTTTCGCGGGAGTGGCTTCTCCGCCGGAAGGATATCAGGCGAATTGACTTGGAAACTTGAAGGATTATACGTCAAAGACACCGGACTGATTTGTGAATAGGACGGTTTCGTCATAAAAAACGCGCTTATCCCAAGGGAAATGGCCATTGTGCAAATTATTAAACTGGCATGGCGGATTCTTTTTCTGAACGGTTTACCGCTTGAGCCGGCAAAAATATCCTTATCGGTAATATATGAATTATTGCCGTGCATGGACTCATATCTCAGGTTCTTGACGAAATTCTCGTACATGGAGGAGAACTCCGCCATTTTATCCATGGAACTTATATATATCCTTACTTGCCAGCCCTCGAAAATCAGTTTTACTATTGTCGCGCCATCCGAGCCTCGCCTGAATTTGCGCTTCAGACTTATGTCTTTCAGTAATCGGATTGGCGCATACCTTACGATGTCGAACTTTATGTCGATGAAATATAATGGAGTAAGCACAAAATACGAACTTATGCTTGAAGTATGCCACCTGTAAATTTTTTCCGTGTTATAGGCGGCAGACAGGCTTGCAATTATAGTTGCGGCGATGAATTCGTTTTCAACGCCAATCCGTTTCTCGGGGAACTGAAATAAGAAAACGAACCAGCATATGGAAACAGCCAGGAACGCGTAATTCCAGACCACATTGTCTGTTTTTACGGCGAACCATGAACCTTTGCTACGGGTTAATTCCTTTATCAGGAGGCTCTGTGTCTCGATTGGCAGATCATGAAAAATAGTTTCCTGAGGGGTCAGGCGCATACTGTAAGTGTAATTACGGTCTTCCTGTTTTGCCGCTTCAGATTCTTCTATGTCCTGCTTTGCGGAATCTTTTAATACTGAATAAGCCTCATTTATCTCAGCCATCATTTCATTGGCTTTTTGCCATTCGGACGGTTGGGCCTTCTGGTCAAACCTGTCCGGGTGCACCACACGTATCCGCGCATGGTAGGCATCGCGTATATCTTTCTTGGAAGCGCCCGGCTTTACACCCAATATCGCATAATAATCTTTCATATGGATTTTTTAGAATTTTTTCACGAATATGTCAATATCTATTTTTTATTGGATGTCTTTTTTGATATTATTGTTCAAATGGAACAGCAATTATTGGAAGCCCTGAAAGATATATCGGGAAATGAGAACGTCATTTCGGACGAGACCGGGCTTCTGGCATATGCCTACGACGCGACGCGCCTGAAGGGGACGCCCAATGCCGTTGTAAGACCGGGGAGCGAGGAAGAAGTCTCGAAAATCCTCATCATCGCAAACGAACGCGGAGTTCCCGTGGTTCCGCGCGGGGCGGGGAGCGGACTGTCCGGCGGAGCTGTGCCGAGCCGGGGCGGGATTGTCCTCTCGTTCGAGAGGATGAACAGAATAATCTCGATTGATACGAAAAACCGCATCGTTACCGTCCAGCCCGGCGTCGTGACGGCGGACTTGCAGGCGGCTGTCGAGGAGGAAGGTCTTTTCTATCCTCCCGACCCCGGAAGTCTCGCGTTCTGCACCATCGGCGGGAATGTGGCTGAGAACGCTGGCGGGATGCGGGCGATGATATACGGTGTCACGTGTGTTTAAGTAATGGGATGCAGGGCAGTTCTTCCGTTAGGGGTAGTTATCGGGGCGGGAATAAAGACGGCCAAGGGGGTCGT
>JAKAHE010000113.1 GCA_021815285.1 Nitrospirota bacterium | reverse complement strand
GATCCCAACAGCCCGATCAAGAGGAATATCGCCTGGGGCATGGAGACCAAGCTCAGCATGAATTTCTAAGTCTTGCCGCATAGTGGGGGAGGAAGCATAGCCCCTCTTCGGTTAAGTCAATGAAAACCCGGCCCAGCAATGGGCCGGGTTTTTTTTATGAGTAACGCCCCCTCAATCCCCCTCTTAAGATAAGAGGGGGTTAGGGGGAGTTATGAGGGGTATAATAATGGAATGAAAATTATTTTTACCCATCCAATTCTTCGCGCTTTATCCGCTATGCCCTGTCTGCACGATGCATATCTTGTCGGCGGCGCGGTGCGAGACATTGTCATGAGCAAGAAGCCGGTCGACCGGTGCGAAATCTCGGACATAGACATAGCCGTCCCTGATAACGCCGAAGCGATATGCCGGGAGATTGCGAAGGCCATGAAAGACACGGCCTTTGTTCTCGATAGCGAGAGAGACGTCTGGCGCGCAATGCTCCCGGATGGCCTGCACGTGGACGTGTCGAGTATGAAGGGGGGTGGGATTTTGGCCGATTTGGCCGCGCGGGATTTCACGATAGACGCGATGGCGCTCCCTCTCCGGGGCCTGGGACGGCAAAAAAAAAGCCGGTCGCGTTTCGATGTCATAGACCCGTTCGAGGGGCTGAAAGATATACAAATAAGGCTGGTCAGGGCGCTGTCAAAAAACGCCTTATCCGACGACCCCTTGCGCATGTTGAGGGCCTTCAGGCTGGCAAATCAGCTCGGTTTTAAAATAGAAGACGAGACGCTTCATCACATTAGGGAAATCGCTGTTTTTATTGAAAAAATATCCCAGGAACGCATCCGGGACGAGATATATATCATGCTTGAAACAAAGGATTCCTGGAAGGCATTTTGCGCCATGGCCGAAGCGGGAATCCTGGAGCATATCCTGCCGGAAACAAAGCAAATGCGCGCCCTTCCCCAGGGCGAGGCGCACAAATACGACCTCCTCGTCCACTCTCTGAAGGCCATGGAATACGCCGAGGAAGTTATGCGGGATGCCGGAAAATATTTAGGGACATGGAGCGCCGAAGTTTCGTCGTATCTATGGCAGCGCATCGACGGAAACCTTGCGATTGCCGGGTTAATCAAGCTGGCCGCACTCCTGCACGACTCCGGAAAACCGCCTGCAATGTTCATGGATTCCGGCAGGATAAAGTTTACGGGACATGACATAAAGGGCGCGGAAATAAACGGAATGGCTGCGGAGCGCTTAAAAATGTCTTCTAAAGCGAAGGAACTCCTGTCCCTGACTGCGAGACACCACATGAGACCGCTCCACATGTCGAAGCAAGGGATAACCAGTCACGCGATGTACAGATATTGCCGGGACATGGGCCCGCACCTGCCCGCCTCTCTTGTTATCGCGCTTGCGGACGCGTTTGCGACAAGGGAAAAGCCGGAATCGATTGCCACGGATATCGAAGGAGTTGTGATGAAGGTTGCCGGATATTATTACGGTGAATTTCTCCGGGAAGAGGAAGCGCCGCTCCTCAGTGGCCGGGATTTGATTGATGAGCTCAGGTTGAAGCCGGGGCCGATGTTCTCTATGCTCCTGGAGGACGTACGCGAGAAGCGGGCGGAGGGGGTAATCAATACGCGGGACGAGGCGCTGGAATATGTTAAAAAAATGCTCTAAGATTAGAAGTTACGTCCTTATCCGCTCCATTAACGTCCGGGAGAGCTTGTTCTTCTCGAAGTAGTCGCGCTCCAGGTCCTCGATGTAGAAGCGGTCGAGGCCGGAGTTCTCAAGGAAATCCGTCCGGAGCTTGCTGTTGCTGCCGGCGATTATTACGGGCAGGAGGTTGTGAAGATAGAATGCCTCCTTGCGGATATTTATGACGGCGTCCCGGAAAATCTTTTCGTCCGCGTCCGAGGTTATAATCTTCGCGTCGAGCATTTCCTTCCAGACCTCGGAGATGAATTGGTCCTGCGAGTTCTTGTCGGAGAGGTCGCTGTAAAAGCTTTTTATCTTGTCCTTCATAAACAGATGTATTGCGGCATAGGTTTTTTCTTCCGCAATTATGAGATTAAGCTCTTCGACTACATCCTTTACGGACATGTCGCCCTTTTCTATTGAAGCAAGGCCGAGATAGAGTGCGTTCGCTTTTTTGCGGCCATAGGCCGTCAGGTAGCGGTTTTTCTGGATGTCCTCGAAGAAAAGCTCGTGGAAAAGCCCTTCTTTTACATCATTGAAGGCCCTTCTGTTACCCATAAGGCTGCGGATGTTCTCTTCCGTGACCTGCGTGTCCTCCATGAATGAAATCTTGCTTATCATTGCGTATGTGGTGTCGTAGCGGTCGAAATAGGTAACGATGCGGCCAAAATTCTCAAGGAGGCCCATGTCGTCGGAACCGACCGAGCGTTCGTCCGCCAGACGGCAGGTTTCGAGCAGAAGTTCTTCAAAAGAGTTATCCCGGTTTAAGATAGCCTGACGCTTGGCGCGCATGAGCTTGACCAAATCTTCCGAATCGACAAACCTGCCCCCATGTCCTTTCAGGAACAGCCCCTCGAAAATCGCGCGGCATTCGCGCATATACTCCGGCTCGTTCACCTCTTTTATCTTCTTGCCCTTCAGTAGAAGCTCGTCCAGGGTATCGAACAGGTTCGGCGGAATACGGTTCCTCAGAGACAGCGTCCGAAGCCTTGCGAGCTTTGCCATGTCGGTCGCGTCTATCTCGCTTTTGTGCGCGCAGCTTACCAGCACCGCCTTGTATTCGTCCACGATGCGCTTGTTTTCGTGGTGCTTGTACATCGAGTCGATCCTTATGCGCTCCTGCTGGTATCGGTCCAGTTCGTAAAGGGATGCCATACCGGCAAGCTTTGCCGCGCCGTCTTCGTCTATGGCCCTGTTCTTCTGGTATAACTCGCGGAAGAGCCTCTGGAAATCCTGGTGATAGAGGTGTACAAGCCTGATAAGGAAAATTATGCTTCTATCCTCGTTAAGTTCCATGAAGAGTTCCCGGACAAGCGCGGCGTCGTCCCCTTCGCCCACTCTGGATGTGTGCTTGAGGTACTTACCTACCTTGCGCAGTATCTCTTCCTGGCGATATTTCGGCGAGGTTTTTTTATCCGACTGTACGAAAAAGTAATAGTTTGCGATGGCGTTGCCGCCCATGAACACGTGGTCAAAGCTCTCCTCGCCGTAGTTCTGGTCAGTGAAGGCTATCCTGCCTTCAGGGGAATAGACCGCGCCATACATCACCAGGCGGTTTAAGACATCCCGTTTAATGAGGTCCTTGACCGGCAGGTCGATGCCGAACATGTATTCGCAGAAGCTTCCGCCGCATGTATGGTATGATATGCCCTTCGGAGAGATGGAAAACTCGTTGCCGGAATAAAAAAAACGGATAAACGTGCCGTCTTTTGTCTCGCCGGTCTCGTGGAAATACATATTCACCACGTCCGGCCCTGCGACGGTCGCGTAATATTCTATCCGGTCGTTTATCCTGCCGTGGAGTCTTATATCCTGTATCATCCCGCAGGATTATAACATGCGAACCGGGTGTATTCAAAGGAAAAGTATTGGTGCTATTTATTGCGTCCATGCGGTTAATTCTGTTATAATCATTATCCAAAGGGAGGCATTCGTTATGATAATAGGAGTCGTAAAGGAGATAAAAGACAAGGAGTTCCGCGTCGGCATGGTCCCGTCCGGTGTGCGTGAGATGACCATTATGGGGCACAGGGTTATTGTCCAACGCGGCGCTGGGGAGGGAAGCGGCATTGCAGACGCGGAATACGAGCGGGCCGGCGCGGCGCTTGCAGGCTCTGCCAAGGCTGTTTATGCCAAGGCTGAGCTTATCGTGAAGGTAAAGGAACCTCTTCCCCGCGAATTCCCCATGCTCCGGGAAGGCCAGATTATTTTCACCTTCCTGCACCTGGCGGCGGACAGAGGACTCACAGAGGGACTCCTGAAACGGGGCATTATAGGTATCGCATACGAGACAATTCAAAGGCAGGACGGCTCTCTGCCGCTCCTAATGCCTATGAGCCAGGTCGCGGGGAGGCTTTCCATTCAATTCGGAGCGACATATTTGCAGGAGAATAACGGCGGGCGCGGAGTTCTCCTGGGAGGCGTGCCGGGGGTTAAGCCCGCCCGCGTGCTGGTCATAGGCGCGGGTACTGTGGGCCTGAACGCGGCGAAGATTGCGCACGGCATGGGGGCCGAGGTTACACTGCTCGACCTCTCTGTTGACCGCCTGGACTACGCAGAAGACATATTCCACGGCACGATAAGGACGCTTGTCTCGAACCGCCACGTGCTTGAGGAGTCTCTCGTCGAGGCAGACCTTGTCGTAGGCGCGGTTCTGGTTGCGGGCGCGAGGGCTCCGAAACTGGCGGGCAGAAAAGCCGTATCAAAGATGAAGCGAGGGTCGGTAATTGTGGACGTATCCATAGACCAGGGGGGCTGTTTTGAGACCTCCAGGCCGACTTCTTTTACAGACCCGGTATATGCCGTGGACGGAGTGATACATTTCTGTGTAACGAATATGCCCGGGGCCGTTCCCAGGACGTCCACGTTCGCCCTGACGAACGTCACGCTCCCCTATGCGCTTAAGATAGCAGACATGGGGGTTGAGGCGGCCCTGAGGTCTGATACGGCTCTCATGCGCGGACTGAACCTCTGGCATGGGATGCTTACGTCGAAGCCGGTCGCAGAGGCGTTCGACATGAAGCTGCGGGAAGTGGAATTGTAAACCTGTTACCTTATCCTCATCGATATATCCGCCGCCTTTGCGGAGTGTGTCAGCGCGCCGACGGATATGAAATCCACGCCGGTCTTTGCGACATCCGCGACGCGCTCAAGCGTCATGTTCCCGGACGCCTCGATGAGCGCGCGGCCCGCGATTTCCTTAACGGCGGTTTTCATCGCCCTTGTGTTCATATTATCGAGCATTATTATATCCACGCCGGCTGAAAGCGCCTCGCGGACATCGGCAAGGCTTTCGCATTCCACCTCTATCATAAGGGTGTGCGGGATTTTCTCTCTCGCGGCATCGACGGCCTTCGCTATCCCGCCCGCGGCTTTTATGTGGTTATCCTTTATCAGCAGGCCGTCGAACAATCCGAATCTGTGATTCTTTCCGCCACCGACGGTAACGGCGTATTTCTCAAGCGCGCGAAGCCCCGGAGTGGTTTTTCTGGTATCGAGAATCTGCGCCTTTGCGCCGGATACGGCCCGCACGAACTGGGATGTAAGCGTCGCTATCCCGCACATCCTCTGGAGAAGGTTAAGGGCGACGCGCTCTCCCGTGAGCAGGACGTTGAGCGGTCCCGAAATCTCTGCGATTATCTCGCCCTTTTCAACTTTGTCCCCGTCGGCGAAACCGGTCGAGAAATCCACGGAATTATCAAGGACTATGAATGTTTCGAGGAATACCTCTATTCCCGCCAGCACCAATTCTTCCTTGGCGATTATTACCGCGCTACCCTCCTTGTCCGGGTCAACCGTGGCGAAAGTCGTGATGTCTCCGCCCGGCCCCAGGTCCTCGTCCAGCGCGCGTTTTATTATCTCGCGAACATCTTTTGCGTTCAGGTTCATTTCAGCTCCTCCAGGCGCTTCAGGCTCTCGGCAAGCTTCTCTTTTTTCTGCGTCAGCTCGGCGATGATACCCTTCGTCTTTTCCAATACCTCCGGCGGGGCCTTCTTAACAAACCCTTCGTTAACCATCTTCGCCTCGAACGGCTTAAGCTCCTTGTCGGTCTTCTCTATTTCCTTTTTAAGGCGCGCGGTCTCGGCGTCGATGTCGATTACACCTTCAAGAAGTAAAATGACTTCCGCTAAATCGCCTCCCGCAGATATTTGCGAAATTGATAATTTTGGTTTATCAATTTCATAATCTATATTTATCACCTTGGCACGAGCAAGCCTTTCTATATATTCTTTGTTTTGAATATATATTTCTTTATCCGAATAATTTTGATTGATATGCAATATAACTCGGATTTCCAGCGAGGGATTAATATTCATCTCGCTTCGGACTATACGTATCGCATTAATAACGCCTTGCAAAAAGTCCATAATTGCTTCAATGCCTTCCTGGTCAGAGTATCCTTTATAAAATGGATATTCCGAAACCATTATGGACTTTTTTTTATCTGTAGAGGGCAAGCTTTGCCAAACCTCTTCCGTTATAAACGGCATTATCGGATGAAGTAGCCTCATTGAATTTTCAAAAACGTGAATGAGGCAATTAAGAGTGGTTCGTTTTTTGGTAGAATCTTCGCCGTAAAGAACAGGCTTTATAAATTCTAAATACCAATCGCAGAACTCATGCCATATAAATGCGTATAATTCATTAGCCGCATCATTAAATCGATAATCCTTTAGGGCCTTATCAACTTCACGAGATACAGATTCAAGGCGACTTATTATCCATTTATCCGGCAGGGTGGTTAAATCGTCTTTGCTTAACGGCCCAGCCTCGAAACCGTCAAGATTCATATGTGTAAATCTCGCCGCGTTCCATATCTTGTTGCAGAAGTTCCGGTAGCCTTCGATGCGCTCCTCGGAGAGCTTCACGTCCCGCCCTTGGGCGGCCATCGCGGCCATCGTGAAGCGGAATGCGTCCGTGCCGTATTTCTCTATCATCACGAGCGGGTCGATTACGTTGCCCTTGGACTTGGACATCTTCTGGCCCTGGGAGTCCCGCACCAGCGCATGGATATACACGTCGGCAAACGGCGGCTTTCCCATGAACTTTATTCCCATCATTATCATCCGGGCGACCCAGAAGAAGAGTATGTCGAACGCCGTGACCAGGACGGACGTGGGATAGTAGAAATCGAGCTCCGGCGTCTTGTCCGGCCAGCCGAGCGTGGAGAACGGCCATAGCGCTGACGAGAACCATGTGTCGAGCACGTCCGGGTCCTGGAACATATTTCGGCTCCCGCACTTCGGGCAGACCACCGGGTCTTCTCTCGACACGACGACTTCCTTGCACTCCTCGCAATACCATGCGGGTATCCTGTGTCCCCACCATATCTGGCGCGA
>JAKAHE010000112.1 GCA_021815285.1 Nitrospirota bacterium | reverse complement strand
CTTGTTTATCGTCTCAATCATGTGCACCGGTATGCGTATGGTGCGCGCCTGGTCGGCTATCGCGCGCGTGATCGCCTGGCGTATCCACCACGTCGCATACGTCGAAAACTTGTAGCCGCGCTTGTAATCGAACTTGTCCACCGCCTTCATCAAGCCGATATTGCCTTCCTGTATAAGGTCCAGGAACTGAAGGCCCCTGTTCGTGTATTTCTTCGCTATCGATACGACAAGCCGGAGGTTCGCCTCGACAAGCTCTGTTTTGGCCGTCTTCATATTGAACTCGCCCTTGTCGAGCGACGATACCGCCGCCCTAAGCTCATCCGGGGCGACAAGCGTTTCCGAGACCACGCGCTCCAGTTTCTTTTTCGCGTTCTGATACGACTTCTCCAGTTCGAGGAACTGGTCGGCTGTAAGTTTGACCTTCTTCGGGACTCTGACTTTTCCCTTTTCCGGGAGCGGCTTCAGGAATATGTTATGAAGCTCGTCGATGGTCACGCCTGCGCGTCTTGCGCACGCCCTTATATCCCTTTCCGCCTCCATGACAGTCCAGGCATAATCCCTTAGTTTCTGCGCGACAAGCTCCACCTGCCTGGGGTGCAGGTTTACGAGGTCGAGCTTCTCGGCGAGCTCCTTTTTTATCTGCCGGACGGAGCCTTTAAGCCTCTTCTGTTTCGATTCCGAGAGGTTCGGCTTTTTAAGCTCGATTACCTGCGGGATAAGCTTTTCGTAGAGGGCCGTCGCCTCGTCAAGAAGGGCTATCGTCTTCTCCTTTAGCTCTTCCTCGTTTATCTCCTCTATCTCCTCGAACTCTTCTTCGTATGTATGAACAACATCCCGGACGCCGAGCCGGCCCCTCTTGAGCTTGTCCCCCAGCAGGATAAGCTCCTTAAGCGCCGCGGGCATGCTGTACATCACCTTCGCAATTACGCGCTGGCCGTCTTCGATGCGCTTCGCAATCTCTATCTCGCCTTCGCGGGAAAGAAGGGACACCGTCCCCATCTCGCGCAAATACATCCTAACCGGGTCGTCCGTCTTGCCTATGGCTCCGGGGGTCAGGTCGAGGGCTTCTTCTTCCTCCTCTTCCTCTTCCCCCTCTTCCTCGAAGTCGAGGTCGGCATAGGTGCGGGTTTTTGCCGTCTCTTCCTCCTCTTCCGCCTCTATTATCCTGGCGTAACGCTCCTCCTGCCCGGAATCGATGACCTCGATGTCCATGTCCCCGAATATGTTCATTATGTTCTCTATCTGCTCGGAGGACGAGATTTCGGGCGGCAGGATGTTATTCAGGTCGTCGTAGGTCAGGTAGCCCTTTTCCTTGCCGACGCTGATTAACTGTTTTACTTCGTCCAGCTTCTCTTCTTTTGCCATTCGATTAGCTCCTTCTGCAGTTTATTTAAAAGCTCAAAATCCTTGCTCGATAACGCTTTCGCCATCTTCATCCGGAAGTCCGAAAGCTCCGCCACCGACTCTTTCTCGCCAAGCGCGCCCGCCTTTAAAAGAAGGGTATGGGTCTCCTCGATGGTCCTCTTGTAGCGGACTTCCATAAGTTTTAAAACAGCCCCCCTGACATATTCCAACGGGTCTTCATGGGCGGCTTCGCGCACCGACAGTTCCAATGCCGCACGCTTGACATCCTCGTCATCGAGCATATCCAGGAGCCTCGGGATTTCTATAGCGTTTCCCGTCAGGGCCGTCTTGAAAAGCGCGTCGGCAATTTTCCTTAGCCGTCCGTCCGAAAAATCGTCCGGAGTCAGATTATCCGCTGCGTAAAGCGCCGCCTCAGGGTCTATAAGCGCCGCCTGTATAAGCCCGGATTCTATCTTATCAAAAGTGGCAGGCTTTTTGTTAGCGGACTCGGAACGATATACCCCGGTCTTAACATCCCGATTAATCTTTTTCCCCAGTTCCTCTCGCACCGCCGACTCTTCGACACCAAGCTCGGACGCGGCCATCTTCAGGTAATGGCTCCTCTCGACCGCATCGTCCAACCGCGCGAGTATGCCGGTAATTGTCCCTGCCGCCTTTATCTTTCCATCGATATCCAAGACGCCCGCAGCCTCCCGCTTGATTACAAATTCGAGAAGCTTTTCGCGTCCTTTGAATGCCTCTTTCAGGGCATCGGGGCCTTCCCGGACAAGGAGGCTGTCCGGGTCGTCTCCCCTGGGCAAGAGCGCGACTTTCGCAGTCATTCTGGGGCTGAAGGGCAGGAAAACGTCAAGCGACCTCGCTGCCGCCTTCTGACCCGCTTCATCGGCGTCGAATACCAGTAAAACGTTTCTGCTGAACCTCGATAAAAGTCTTAAATGTCCGGAAGTTAGCGCAGTTCCCAGGGTGGCCGTCGCGTTCGTTATCCCCGCCCTGTGGCAGGCTATCGCATCCATATATCCTTCGACGATAACCCCGTAATCTTTCTTGCGAATTTCGTCTTTTGCAACATCGATGCCATAGAGCGTTTCGCCCTTATGAAAGAGCGGCGTCTCAGGAGAGTTTAAATATTTAGGTAACTCCTCGTTTTTTAAGGCCCTTCCGCCGAAACCTATATGCCTCCCCTTGACGTCTCGTATGGGAAACATGAGCCTGTCGCGGAATCGGTCGTAACTGCCCGTCCCATCAGCTTTTTTTATCGCAAGGCCGGCCTTCTCTAAAATTATAATTTCATGTCCCCGGGCCTTTAAATGACTCAAAAGCGCGTCCCACGAGGCCGGAGCGTAACCCAGTTCGAAACCCTTTGCCGCTCCGTCCGGCATCCCTCGCCCCTTGAGATAATTCAGGGCTTTTTTCCCGTCCGGCGAATTCCAGAGCCGCTCCTGGTAGAATTCCGCCGCCGCTTCGTTGACGGCAACCAATTTCTCCCAGTCCTCGCGTCCCACCCCCGCCCGCTCGGCCCGCTCAGGAAGTTCTATTCCCGCCCGGTCGGCCAGGAAACGCACCGCGTCCGGGAAGCTGTAGTTCCCCTGGCGCATCACGAAACCGACGGCGTCCCCGCCAGCCCCGCATCCGAAGCAGTGGAAAATCTGCTTGCCGGGGCTTACGGTGAACGAAGGCGTCTTTTCCTGGTGGAACGGGCACAGGCCCAGGTAGTTCGCGCCGCTCTTCTTCAGCGAGACGTGCTGGGAGACGAGCTCGACGATGTCCGTCGCCTGCCGCACCCTGTCGAGCGCCTCGTCAGTGATTAACCCGTTCAAAATGCCGCCTACAACTAACTGCCCTATTGCAGGGGCGCAATTCATTGCGCCTAACTGAGGACGAGAAAATAAACATCATTGTCCTGCTAACTGTCCTATTGTAGGGGCGCAATTCATTGCGCCCGCTGTCATTGCGAGCGTAGCGAAGCAATCCCAGTTTTAAGTTCTGAGATTGCCGCGTCGCCCAAGAGGCTCCCCGCAATGACAACCATGAAAACGTGAACTAACTATTTTATACTATAAGTATAACAAAATCAATGAAAATTAAAGGGTTAAGAGAGAGATTATTAATTAACCCGTGTTTTCATGTCACTGCCTGGCATTGGGCCTGGTTTCCCGTCTCGATAAATTTTAGCATCTATTCTCAATCCATTGACATACGTTGGTGCCCAAAGATAAATCCAGCCAATAAATAGAACAGATATAATTATTAAAAATATGCGCGCTGTCGAAGGACTTAAAAAAGTTTTTCTTACGATTGTGTCTGCATCTTTCTTTTCATAAAATCCTTTCCATATTAAAATTCCAATCACACGATACAAATAGATATTTATAGTTATTGATATAACAATTACTATCCAATAAATTATCCCTGGGTCGATTGCATCCATGAATGCCATTAACATAATACTGGATGGCCATAAAATGATTGAAAATCCATTAATACCATCAAGAAAAACATAGGGCACAGCTATTGATGCTGAGCCCCTAACCGTTTGATATGTATAATAAGTCTCGGGAATTACGTTCCCGATATAAAAAACCAAAAGAGAAAGGATTGGCACTGTAAGTCCGGCTAACATAAATTTTCGGATAAACTTTTTCCTATTCATTTGTTCCTCCTTTTCATAACGCCCCCGGCCTCGCCACCTCCTATTATCATAACTCCCCCCAGCCCCCTCTTATCTTAAGAGGGGGTTTATAGAACTTCCTGCCTTTCATCCCCCTCTTAGGTTAAGAGGGGGACAGAGGGGGCGTTACTCTAATCAGGGGCGTTACTCTTGTCTCCAATTTCGCCAGAACAGCCTGAATATCCTGCAACAAATCGTGGTTCCAGAATCGCATCACATCTATACCCTGGGCCTTTAAATATTCGGAACGTTCCGCATCGTATTCCCGGCTATCGCAATTATTATGCTGTCCGCCGTCCAACTCCACCGCAATTTTTACGGCGGGAGAATAAAAATCCAAGATATAAGGGCCGATGCTGTACTGTCGAAAAAATTTCAGGTCGCAAAATTTTTTATCCCGCACATGCGACCAGAATACTTTCTCGGCCTCGGTCTGGTTATGCCGCAGTTCTTTCCGACGTTTCTTAAATGTCGGGTTATTTTTTATGTAAGTCATAAAACCTTCATAACGCCCCCTGGCCCCCTCTTATCTTAAGAGGGGGGATAAAGCGTCATTTCAACCCCACCACCGTTACCGCGTCGCCGCCAAGCTCGAAGGACTCGTCATGGAAGTCCTTGACGCCGGCGGTAATCGATAACTCTTCGCGGACGGCCTTCCTGAGCGCGCCCGTGCCGCGCCCGTGGATAATCCTTATGCTCCCCATGCCGGAGAGCATCGCCTTGTCTATGAACTTCTGCACCTTCGGGAGCGCTTCCTCTACGCGAAGGCCTATGATGTTAATCTCCATGCCGGGAGATTCCTCTTCCTCCTCTTCGGCCCTCGTTACCGTGAAGGCCTGCGTCTTCGCCCTTCCCGGAGCGGCGCGGGTGGAAAGCTCAAGCTCGTCCGCGCTCAAAGTCACCCGCATCGTCCCAAGCTGGACGACAACCTTCTGCTTGTCCTTTTTAATCTCAACGACCTGGCCCAGACGGTTGTATTTGTACACCTTCACAGTATCACCGACGGAGAGCGATTCAATCTCCAGCTTCCTGACAGGCGCGGCGGATGCCTCGGCCTCCTTCAGCTGCGCCTCAAGGGTCTGAACCTCTTCGGCCTGCTTTTTTACTTCCGCGCGCTCCGCCGGTCGCCCTGCTGCGGATCGACCCGCCTCGGAGGCCGCTTTCTTGGCCAGTTCGTCCAAATCGCGGAGCTTGAACTTCAACTGGTTTATGACGTTCTGCGCCTTCTCCCTGGCCTTCTGCACGGCCTCTCTGCGCTCGTCCTCGGCGCGCCTGACAAGCCCCTGGAGACGCTCCTTCTCGGCCCTGGCCTGAAGGACCTCCTGCGCGGCCTTTCTCCTGTCCTCGCGCGCCGCCTGCGCTTCCTTTTCAAGCTTCTCGATGAGCGTGTCGAGTTCCGCCTCGCCCGCCCGTCTGCCCTCCTTCGCCCGCTCAAGGACGCCCTTCGGCATACCGAGCCGGGAGGCGACGAATATCGCGCTGCTCCTTCCGGGGCGGCCAATCGCAAGGCGGTACGTCGGCATGAGGCTCACCGGGTCGAACTCCACGGAGGCGTTCATCACGCCGGGGGTATTCGAGGCGAATACCTTGAGCGCGCCGTGGTGCGTCGTCACGACGGTCTTTGTCCCGCGGCGGTGCAGTTCCTCGATTATGGCGACGCCGAGCGCCGAGCCTTCGGACGGGTCCGTCCCCGCGCCGAGCTCGTCGAGAAGGACGAGAGAGTTCTTATTCGCTCCTTCCAGCATCCGGACAATCTGGTTCATGTGCGAGGAGAAGGTGCTTAAGTTCTGCTCCACGCTCTGTTCGTCTCCGATGTCCGAGTATACGCCGTCGAACACGGCGACGGACGAGTCCGGCGCGGCGGGGATGAGAAGCCCGGCCTGGGCCATCAGGGTCAGCAGGCCGACGGTCTTCAGGATTACCGTCTTCCCGCCGGTATTCGGGCCGGTGATTACAAGCGTGTCGAACTCTTGCCCAAGGCGAATGTCTAGAGGGACGGTATTTTCCTGGCCTTTGGATGTTATGAGAAGGGGATGTCGCGCGTCCTTAAGCTCTATGTATCCTTTGTCGTTCACGGACGGCAGGTTAGAGCCGGTATCCAGGGCGAAAGAGGCAACCGCATAAAGAGCGTCGAGCTTTACGAGGGCAAGATACGAGGCTTCCAGGTTTTCCCCGCCCTCCCGAACGGTGGCCGTAAGCCGCCAGAGTATCCTTTCTATCTCGTGAATCTCGTCCCGCTTGAGGCTCACAAGCCGGTTATTAAGTTCCACTGTCTTTTCCGGCTCCACGAAAACGGTAGAGCCGCTTTGCGAGTGGTCGTGTACGATTCCCCGGAGATATGTGCGGAAGTTGGTCTTGAGAGGCAGGCAATAGCGCTCTCCGCGCATGGTTATGACAGGCTCCTGGACCGCCTTCGAGAGCGAGGGGTCCTGGATTATGCCTTCAAGCTCACGGTTAATCCTGGAACGCGCCTGAGAGAGCGAGACCCGGATTCTCTTAAGCTCAGGCGATGCGGAATCCAGCACTTCTCCGTCCTCGCCTATCGCGCGCGATATATCGGCCTCCATATTTTCAAAGACCGAGAGGCTCGAGCCTCTTCCGGCTAAAACAGGATACTCCTGCTTAACCTTCGCCAGGGCCGACTTCATAAGCCGGGAAGCCTTGGCAACCGAGAGCACGCGCAGAAGCTCTCCCGGGCTTAGCGCCGCTCCTTCGACAGAGGCTTTTTTTAACTGCGCCGAGATGTCCTGAAGGCCGCTTATCGGGAACTCATGCCGGGAGGAGAGATATTTCTTGAGTTCGTCGGCCTCCTTAAGTCTTGGCGCTACCTCTTTAATGTCGGCAGAAGGAACGAGCTTCAGCGCCTCGGCCCGCCCCGGTTCCGATACCGCCCGGGCGGATACGGCCTCGATTACTTTATGGAACTCAAGGACTCTTAGAGCGTGTTCGTCCATCATCCGCCCAAGGCGGCCTTTACCAGTTCGTTCACGAGCCTCCCGTCC
>JAKAHE010000111.1 GCA_021815285.1 Nitrospirota bacterium | reverse complement strand
GAGGCCGATGCTGAAAAAATGTCCGCTTCGGCCATAGCCGCCATGCGCGCGAGAAAGGACCGCGAGGAGCGGGAGAGAAAGGCGGAGGCGGAGGCGCACAAGCTTGGTCTCCAGGCGAAACTCCAGCGCCTCGACATTGGCGAGCGCGCAAAACATGCGAGGGGCGTCGACCAGGAAACCCGGATGATACTTATAAGGGACTCGAACAAACTTGTCGCAATGGGCGTACTCCAGAACCCGAAGCTTACCCTGCACGAGGTCGAGATGTTCGCCGCCTCGAGAAACGTAAACGAGGAGGTCCTGCGTGAGATTGCCGGGAACAAGGACTGGATAAAATCCTACTCAGTGGTCCTGGCGCTTGTAAACAATCCGAAGACGCCCGTGCCGATGTGCCTGACCTTCCTCCCGAAGCTTATGACGCGCGACCTGCGTTTTGTCGCCAAGAACAAGGGCGTGCCGGAAATCATCCGCACAACCGCCAAAAGGCTCTCAGACAGGCGTGCCTTCTGAAAAAGGTTAATCGTATTTAATATTTTGTAAAAATTTTTACGGCCCGTTTTATGCCGGAAAACCGCTAAATATTGTGGAGCATATCTCTCAGACCGCCTTCCCTTAGTGTGTAACTGCCTTTTTTTACTGAAGAAAACAAAACTTGCAGCAGTAATTATTTTCTTGACAACCGGATATTTTGAGTATACTAAGTATACCAAAACGATTTTAAATATTAATTGAAATTAATTTTACAAACGGGTGTCATATGAGCATGATAAGAAGGGAGAGCAGTAAAAAGATCTACAAGACCAGGGAGATCTGCAAGCTCTACGACATCTCAAAATCCACGCTTTTCAGGTGGGAGAGTGAAGGGCTCATCACGGGCGTGCAGAGGGACTGGAGGGGCTGGCGGCTTTATCATGCCGGGAATTTAAAGGAAATAGAGCGGATAATAAGGCAGAAACAGTAACTTCCAAAACCAGAGGTGCGCGTGTTCCTAAGTAGAAAGACACAGATAGTGGGGCTTGACATCGGGTCGCATACCGTGAAGCTCGCACAGATATTGGAGCGCGGAAAAGACCTGGTCCTGACAAAATACGCATCAAGGGAACTGGACCCTGAGGCGATAGTTGACGGCGCTATTATGGACCGTTCACAGGTTGCTGGGGTTATAGGAGAGCTGCTCGCCGAGACCCAGATCAAGGTAAAGGATGTGGTAGTAGGCATTTCAGGGAACTCGGTAATCATCAAGCGAATAACAATCCCGGAAATGAGCGAGGATGAACTTTCCGAGTCCATCAACTGGGAGGCCGAACAGTATATCCCGTTCGCAATAGACGACGTTAATCTCGATTTCCAGATACTCGGCCCGTCCACGAAGGAAGGCGCCAACACGATGGACGTCGTCCTTGTGGCCGCAAAGAAGGACAAAATAAACGATTACCTTTCGCTTGTGACAGAATCGGGGTTGAACCCGGTGATAATGGACGTGGACGCCTTCGCGCTTGAGAACATGTTCGAGGTCAATTACGAGATCGTCCCAGGCCGGGTGGACGCCCTCGTCAATATCGGCGCTTCGGTAACCAACATAAACATATTAAAAGACGGCATATCCGTTTTCACCAGGGACAGCTCCGTCGGAGGTAACCTGTATACCGAATCTCTCCAGAAGGAATTCGGCATAAGTTTTGCCGCCGCCGAGAGCCTTAAGAAAGGGGACGAGTCGTCGGGGGTGGACATCTCGCGGGCACAGGCGATAATCGGCTCAGTAACAGAGGATATTGCGGCGGAAGCCGCGCGTTCCATAGACTTCTTCCGCGCCACGACCGGCATAGAGAACGTGGACAGGGTAATCCTCTCCGGCGGCTGCGCGCTGATGGCGGGTTTTACGGAGCGGCTGGCTGAGAGGGTCGGCGTGGAAGTGGAACTGGCAAATCCTTTCAGGAATATCAATATCGACGCGAAGCTCGATTCCGAATCGGCGCAGGGTTCCGCGCCCGCGGCTGCCGTGGCAGTCGGGCTTGCCCTGAGGAGGCTACGGGAATGATTAAGATAAACCTCCTGCCGCACAAGAAGATAAAACAGGTAGACAAGGCTGTGATGAAGCTCCGGGCGATAGTCATGGGTATTATCGTCCTTACAGTGCTCGGAGTTATTTACGGGACTGCGCACATATATTTGAAAAAATCGGCCTTAAAGAAGAGATCCGCAGACACTAAACAAAAGCTGGACGTGCTCAAGAAAAAGGCCACCGAGGCGGAAGGCTACGAAAAAAGCAGACTGGAGGTTCAGCAGAAGCTGAAAACCATACAGGAACTGGACAAGAGAAGAATCCCCATGACGCCGCTTTTAAACGGCATCAACGTCGCGATGACACAGAATGTATGGCTGACGTCGCTGTCCGCGAAGGGCCCGGAATTCAGCATCGAGGGCATAGCCAGCGACAGCAAAAAGAACGCGCAGATATTTGCGGACGCGTTACAGGCTCTTCCGACTTTTTCCAATGTCAAAATGGGGGATATAAAGGACATATCGACGTCAAAAGAGGACAGGTATTCCTTCAAACTTACGGGCAAACTTGCAGGGTATGCGGATCTGCCGCCTGAGACCGCGGCGACGCCGGCTCCGGCGCCTGCGCCGGCGAAAAAACCCGCGCCCAAGAAGAAGTAGGAGGGAAAATGAGCGCAATTGAAGATAAACTAAAAAAGCTTCCGCCGAAACAGCAGACACTCCTCCTGCTTGTCATACCGCTTATCATATTGGGCCTGTTTGCCTATCTGGTTTACCTGCCCAGTGAAAAGACAATCTCCAGACTTGAGGCGGATATCCAGAAGAACGAGAGCGGTATATCCAAAAGTCAGCTGATGGAGAGCAAGCTTGGAGAGCTCAAGGCCGAAAACGTAAACTTGCAACAGGAACTGAAGCTGGCCACGGACAAGCTTCCCTCGCCGTCGGAAGGCGCCGGTATGCCTGACGCCATAAAAAAGGCGGCGAAGGACAGCGGCCTCGCGGTGAAATCGGTTCAGGCGAGCGCAAGCGTGACGGGGCCGGACGGGCTTTATATCGAGACGCCCATTAACGTGCAGGTCGAAGGCGGCTATCATGAGCTTGGAAAATTCATGGAGAAGCTCGATAACATGACGAGGATGCTGGCTGTTTCCGAGCTTGACATTTCGTCCGGGAAGGTAAGCGGCATAAGAATGGACCTCCCGATAAAGTTCACAGTGCTGGCATATACGTCCGGCGGAGGTAAATAAGTGGAAAAGAGGGCCAAGATACTGATAGTTCTGCTGGCGGTTTTGCTGGTCGCAGCCGCCGGGTCCTACTTTTACCGGAGATTTCAGGCCCGGAAGGCTCACAAGACCAAGGTAGTGATGAAACTTGGCGCGCCGATAGGTACGGGAAACAAGGGGCAGAAGCCCGTCGCCCCGCCCGTTGCCGCCCCGGGCAAGCCTGCGGCTCCGGCCAAAGCGCCTGCGAATAAGCCTGCGGTACAGCCCGCAGGAACGGCGGTGATAAAGACGGTCGAAGGGGGGAAAGAAGTGCAATACAGCACGGCTGAAGACTTCGTGAATAACACGAAGCTCTCCCAGACCGATGCCGAGGCGTACGTGCAGCTTAAGCTGGGCGATGCCAAAAAAGCCCTCGATGCGGCTCAAAACAAAAAAGACGCCGCCGCGGTTGACCAGGCGAAAAAAGAGGTTGCCCTTTACGAAAAAGCCGCTCAACTCCTGAAGACGAGAGTGCTTTCGGGCCCGGGGACTACCTATGTATATTCCGCGCTCAACAAAAGAGATCCGTTCATGTCTCCATTCGAGGTTCCCAAGGTATACCCGCCGATACCGCCTGATGCCGGACCTCTTCAGAAGGTGCCGGTCGAGCAGCTCAAGGTGGAGGCCATAGTCTGGAACAGGAAGGGTTTCAGGGCGCTGATGTTTACCCCAGACGGGCGGGCTTATACGGTAAAGCTTGGTCAGCGCGTGGGCGACAAGGGGGGCTGGATTTCCAGGATTACCGAGAGCAGGGTCTACGTTACCGAAAAGATCAAGGACATCCTTGGCGACGTGGAGACCAATAACGTAGTCTTACCATTGCACAAGGAGGCGAAGTAATGGCGGACGCCGGACTGATTAAAAAATCTTTTCTGTTTTTACTTTTCTGCGCCCTGTTTCTTTCGGCATGTGCGGGGGGCCGGGAATACGAAGCCGGCGGGAAAGGCCTTGCCGTCCTGAAGAAGGTGGACGTTATTGACAGTAAAAAGAGCACCGACGTAATCATTACCACGGACAAGCCGGTGATTTTTACAATGTCGAGACAGCAGGAGCCCCCCAGGCTCACGGTAGACCTGGCCGGGGTAGAACCCGGCACGGTGCCGCGCAGGATGGACGTGGACAAGGGCCCCGTATTCTACATCCTCACTCACAAGGCGAAAAACGCGAAGAAGATAACCAGGGTGGAAATAGCCCTGACTACAAACGCCGAAAATACTGTAACCCAGGACAAATCCACTATTCATATTATCATCAGCAAGACAGAAGAACATGCCGTAGCAGGCGCAAAAACGGAAGCGCAACCGAAAGTCGCGCCCAAGGCGCCGGTAGAAAAAATCGCCGTGGCGCAGTCTGCCAAGCCGCCGGAGGCGAAACCGGCACCGACAAAGGCTGCTCCAGCCGCAAGGCCGACGTTGCCTGAGGCAAGGACGCTGACAAGCGTGTCCTTCTTCAAAGAAGGCGACGTGTCCGGCGTGCGCCTCGAAGGTGACGGCGCGATAAAAAATCCGGATATATTCAGGCTCGGCTCGGACAGGCTCGTGGTTGACCTGGCAGGCATGGGGTCCGTAAAGTCAAAAGAGACTTTTAATGTCGGCGCGAAGGTGCTCAGGGATGTCCGTATGGCCTTGCACAAGGAGCCGCCCGGCAAGGTCAGGGTGGTGCTCGATGTCAAGGCGCCTTATGAGTATAACGTAAATAATGTCGGCAGGATTCTGACCGTCAGCGTATTCCCGCCCGGCGCGAAAAAGGTTTCGCCTGCCGCCGCAGTTCAACCGGCGGCCCCGCAGGCGGAGGCTGTGAAACCCGCGCCCAAACCCGTGCCTGAGGCCAGGGAAGAGGCGCAGGCCGTCAAGCCGTCGCCGGTTCATAACGCAAAGCCGGCGGAGGAGAGCGAGTCGAAGCCAGTAAATATATATGTTTCCAAGGCTGGCGGGAAGACGACCATCTCGTCCAAACAGACGGCGGATTCGGTGCCTGCGGACAGCGACGAAGTCATGGGTCTTCCGAAGAAGAAATATACGGGCGGCAAGATTTCCTTCGATATACAGGATGCGGACCTCGACAAGGTGATAAAGCTCCTGGCTGATGTCGCGGGCCTGAACCTTATAATGGACCCGTCGGATGTCAGGGGCAAGGTAACGATGAAGCTTGACAACGTGCCGTGGGACCAGGCGCTGGACACGCTGCTTCGGATTTACAACCTCGACAAGGAGATACAGGGGAACGTCATGAGGGTCGCCTCGAAGGCGAAGCTCGATGCGGAGAGAAGGCGCGAGCTTCAGCAGGAGGCGGAACAGAAGAAGCTGGAGATGGAGGCGGAAAGCCTGTATACCGAGACGTTCAAGATTAATTTCTCGAAGGCGTCGGATCTCGAGCCGAAGATAAAGAAGGTGCTTTCTTCCAGGGGTGATATAATAGCCAATGAGAGCACAAACGAGCTTATTGTAACCGACATACCGCAAAGCCTCGACAAAGCCAAGGCCCTTATCAAAATACTTGACAAGCAGGTAAAGGAGATATTGATAGAGGCCCGGATTGTGACCGTGGACGTAAACGCACTTGCAAATCTCGGAACGACATGGGGTCTTGTGAGCTCCGGCGCCACAAACACCGGCGCGATAGGCACTGGAGGATCCACGTCTCAGATGAGCGGCGCTCAGTGGGTGCCGCCAGGCGGTTCCCCGCCGCCGGGCAACCGGTATATTGGTACGGTTCCCGCAAGCCTTATCGCCTCGGGCGGTCTGGCCAGCGGCTGGAGCTGGCTCATAGGGAACAAGTATGATCTTACCCTTACGCTTCAGGCACTGGAGTCAGAAAACAAGGCCGAGACCCTGGCTGCTCCTAAGGTCATAACGCTCGAAAACAAAGCCGCTTCAATTGTCCAGGGCACCACTCTTTATGTCCAGACTACCTCGGCGGCAGGGACGGCGCCCTCGCCCTTGAACGCGAACTTAAGCCTTACCGTTACGCCGCGCGTTACCGGCAACGGTCTCATTTCCATGGACATAACGGCGACCGACAACTCGCCGTCCAGTTCCGTCCCGGCTGGGTCTACCGCGTCCATAGACACCAAATCCGTCAATACCAGTGTGATAGTGAAGAACGGAGACACGCTTGTCCTTGGCGGGATTTACCAGAAGACCAAAACAAAAATCAATTCCTATGTCCCGCTTCTTGGGAGGATTCCTATCCTGGGGTGGCTGTTCAGGCAGTACAACAACAACGAAACTACATCGGAGCTCCTGATATTCATAACTCCGAAACTGCTGAAGACCTCCAACCTTTAGCCCTTGCAAATTAACGTGCGACGGTTTAAAATGCGCCCATAACGGGCGCATTTTTTTTGAGGTGATTATATGCTTAGATACCTTACCTCCGGCGAATCCCACGGGCCGGAGCTTCTTGGAATAATCGACGGGCTCCCCGCAGGGGTAGAACTGGCCGAAGACGCCATATCGCATGAGCTTGCCCGCAGGCAGAAGGGGCACGGGCGCGGCGGGAGGATGAAAATAGAATCCGACACCGCCCGCATAGTCTCAGGGGTCAGGTGGGGAAAGACAACCGGCGCGCCTGTCGGCCTGGTCATACAGAACCGGGACTGGGAGAACTGGAAGGAGCGGATGTCGCCGGAGGCGTCGGACTTAGGGAAGGCCGACGCCGTTACAAGGCCCCGTCCGGGCCATGCGGACCTCACCGGCATGATGAAATACGCCCATGAAGACGCAAGGAACGTCCTCGAACGCGCGAGCGCCAGGGAGACGGCTATGCGCGTCGCCGTGGGCGCCGTGGCAAAGGCCTTGCTTGCCCCGTTCGGCATATCCGTG
>JAKAHE010000110.1 GCA_021815285.1 Nitrospirota bacterium | reverse complement strand
AACTCGTCGAGCGTCGGAACCTCTCCCGGGAGGAGATGGAATCGGCAATGCGCGAGATAATGGACGGCGAAGCATCCCATGCGCTTATCGCCTCTTTTATCACTGCGCTCAGAATGAAGGGTGAGACAATAGACGAGATAACCGGCGCGGCTCGGGTAATGCGCAGGAAGGCAACCCGCATACCGATTAAATCGCGTTCCATATCGATAGACCATGACGATATAAATCTCGACCTTGAGACCATACTCGACACCTGCGGCACGGGCGGGGACGGCACGAGCACATTTAACATCTCCACCACCTGCGCGTTTGTAGCGGCTGGCGCGGGGATAAAGGTGGCCAAACACGGGAACCGCGCCGTGTCTTCATGTTGCGGCAGCGCGGATGTCCTGAGCGAGCTTGGGGTCAACCTCGAGCTTTCTGCGGAAGAGGTCGGGCGGTGCGTTGACGAGATAGGAATAGGATTCCTTTATGCGCCGCTTCTGCACTCCGCGATGAAACACGCCCTTATACCACGGCGCGAGATAGGCATAAGGACTATATTTAACCTGCTCGGCCCACTGTCCAATCCTGCCGGAGCGAACGCCCAGGTAATGGGTGTATACGAGGCCGACCTGACGGACAAGCTTGCGCACGTTCTGCTTAATCTTGGAACTAAGCGGGCGATGGTCGTGCATGGCATGGACGGTCTGGACGAGATAACCATAACGCGCGAAAGCCGGATCTCCGAGGTTAAGGACGCCGCCGTGCATACGTTTATCCTCGACCCGCGAGATTACGGGATAAATATTTCCTCAGCCGATGAACTTCGAGGCGGTGATGCTAAGAAAAACGCGGAGATTGTTCTGTCTGTCCTTAAGGGCGAGAAAGGGCCGAGGCGCGACATAGTGCTTATTAATTCCGGCGCGGCAATCTACATCGGCGGCGCGGCGGCTTCGATAAAAGACGGCATGGTAAAGGCGGCCAAGTCGATTGATTCCGGGTCTGCATATAAGAAACTTGAGCAGATTATCGCTTTCGGAAATTAAGCGAGAAAGAAGGAATCATAAGAATTTGGCGCATCAAGCATCGGCGTGAGGCGTACAGGTGATTCTCCAGAGGATTGTCGCGGACAAGAGAGAGGAACTTAAAGACGTCAAGGCGCGTCTGCCTTTAAACGAGATAAAGGCGATGGCGGCGGATGCTCGTCCTGTGATGGATTTCGCCGCGGCTTTAATCGACCCGGATGCGGTGTCTATAATCGCCGAGGTTAAGAAGGCGTCTCCCTCGAAGGGCCTGATCCGTCCTGACTTTGACCCTGTCACAATCGCCCGCACATACGAAGAAAACGGCGCGCGCGCGGTATCCGTCCTGACCGAGAAAAAATATTTCAGGGGCGACATCGGCTACCTGAAATGGATAGCAGGCAGCATAGGAATTCCTGTGCTCAGGAAGGATTTCATATTCGACGAATACCAGGTCTACGAGGCGCGCGCAAACGGAGCGGACGCATTTCTTCTCATTGCATCAATCCTTGAACAGGAGCGCATGGAAGACCTCTATCTGCTTGGAAAAGAGCTTGGCATGGAGGTTCTGGCGGAGACGCACGACGAGTACGATATGGACAAAGTCCTGGATTTGTCTTTCAGGATAATCGGGATAAACAACCGGGACCTTAAAACCTTCGACGTGGACATAAAAAACACTGAATACCTGATAGAAGAGATACCGATGGACAGGATTGTCGTCAGCGAATCGGGAATCTCCACCAAGGACGATTTAAGGTTTTTGAAATCCGTCGGCGCGGACGCGGCGCTAATAGGCGAGGCGCTTATGCGCGAGAAGGATTTCGGAAAAAAACTGCGCGAACTGACGAGCCTTCAGGCGGCTATATAGATATAGATATGATTGCAAGCGGGAGGAAACATGAAAGAGACCAAGATTATCCTGACAGAGAAGGAAATGCCAAGGAAGTGGTACAATATCATGGCGGACATGCCGAACAGACCGGCTCCGCCGCTGCATCCCGGCACACATAAGCCGGTAGGTCCGGACGACCTTTCTCCCATTTTCCCCATGTCGCTGATAGAACAGGAAGTTTCCACCGAGCGATGGATAGATATACCGGAGGAGGTGCTGGAGATTTATTCGCTCTGGCGGCCATCTCCGCTCTACCGCGCGCGCAGGCTCGAGAAGGCGCTGAAAACACCCGCGAAAATTTACTACAAGCACGAAGGTCTTAACCCGACGGGGAGCCATAAACCCAATACCGCAGTCCCGCAGGCATATTATAACAGACAGGCCGGCATCAGGCGCATTGCCACGGAGACCGGAGCAGGACAGTGGGGAAGCGCCATGTGCTTCTCAGGGGCGTTTTTCGGCCTTGACGTGACCGTCTATATGGTGAAAGTAAGCTATGAACAGAAACCTTACAGAAGGATTGCCATGGAGACATGGGGCGGAAAGGTCTATGCTTCGCCAAGCAACCATACGAACGCTGGAAGACAGGCGCTCGCCGCAGACAGCGAGAACCCCGGCAGTCTTGGACTTGCGATAAGCGAAGCGGTTGAGGACGCAGCCACTCACGGCGACACGAATTACGCCCTCGGTTCCGTCCTTAATCATGTCTGCATGCACCAGACGATCATTGGCCTCGAAGCACAGGAGCAGTTCAAGAAAGCAGGCGATTACCCGGATGTGATACTGGCGGCGTGCGGCGGAGGCAGCAACCTTGCCGGAGTTTCGTTTCCGTTCCTGCGCGACAAGATAAACGGGAAAGACCTGCGAGTGGTGGCGGTAGAGCCTTCGTCCTGTCCTACCCTGACAAAAGGCGAGTTCCGCTATGATTTCGGCGATACGGCCCAGATGACGCCCCTGATGATGATGTACACACTGGGGCATAATTTTATTCCGCCGGGAGACCATGCCGGAGGGTTGAGATACCATGCGGATTCACCTATAATATGCCAGTTGTACAAAGACGGGCTTATCGACGCGGTTTCTTATCCGCAGACGGCTGTTTTCGATGCGGCATTGATGTTCGCCCGGAGCGAGGGTATTATCCCGGCGCCGGAGTCTTCGCACGCTATAAAAGGCGCGATAGACGAGGCCCTGAAGGCCCGTGAAGAGGGGAAAGAAAAAACCATATTCTTTAACCTGTCAGGCCCCGGCATATTCGACCTTGCGGCATACGACGAATACCATGCCGGAAGGATGAAGGATGCGGAATTCGACGCGGACAAGATGAAAAAGGCCCTCGCGGAACTGCCGGTAATATAGGCGACGCTTTTTACCGATGTGGCTGGCTTAAGAACAGGCTGTTTTAATGACAAAAGTAAAAATCTGCGGCATCACGAATATTCAGGATGCGCTGGCCGCCGCCGAGGCCGGGGCGGACGCCCTGGGTTTTGTATTCTTTAAGGAAAGCCCGAGGTATATAGACCCTGCCCGGGCGGGAGAGATAATAGATTCATTGCCTCCGTTTATCAGCGCTGTCGGTGTTTTCGTGGATGCGAACGAGAACTTTGTCAAATACGCCGTCAATGAAAGCGGCGTGGGTATTTTGCAGTTCCACGGCTCGGAACCCCCTGACTACTGCGATTCTTTCGGGATGCCGTATGTGAAGGTCTTCCGTGTTAAGGATATGGAGAGTTTAAGCGCGCTGAAAGAATATAAATACGCCTCGTCTTTTCTGCTGGATACGTATTCCGAGGAAGAACCGGGCGGGACCGGCATGACTTTCAACTGGGATATGGCCGTTGCCGCGAAAGCCTCCGGCAGGATAATACTCGCGGGCGGTTTGACGGCGGAAAACGTCGCGGAGGCGATACGGAAAGTAAGGCCGTATGCCGTGGATGTTTCCTCCGGCGTCGAGGCGGCAAAGGGTAAGAAGGACGCGGATAAAATACGCAGATTTATATCGACGGTGAGGGTATTGTCGTAACGCTGCTGAGAAAGAAGGACATTATGCTTCCAGACAAAAGCGGGCATTTTGGGCACTACGGCGGGAGATACGTGCCTGAAACGCTGATGCCCGCGCTCCTCGAACTTGAAAGGGAATATAACAAGGCAAAGAAGGACCCGTCGTTCAGAAAAGAACTGGCTTATTATCTCGCCAATTATGTCGGCAGGCCGACGCCGCTTTTTTTTGCCGCGCGCCTCACAAAAAAACTCGGCGGAGCTAAGATATATCTAAAACGCGAAGACCTCGCGCACACCGGTGCGCACAAGATAAACAACGCACTTGCCCAGGCGCTCCTTGCCGTGCGCATCGGGAAAAAGCGCATTATTGCCGAGACCGGCGCCGGGCAGCACGGCGTCGCCACGGCCACTGCTGCGGCACTCCTGGGTCTTGAGTGCGAGGTATACATGGGAACCGAGGACATTCGGCGGCAGGCGCTCAACGTCTTCCGCATGAAACTTCTTGGCGCAAGGGTAGTGCCGGTTGGCATCGGCAGCAGGACTCTGAAAGACGCCATCTCCGAGGCCCTGCGCGACTGGACGACGAACGTCCGCACAACGCATTACATCATGGGCACTGTATTCGGCCCGCATCCCTACCCGGCGATGGTGCGTGATTTTCAGTCCGTGATTGGGAAAGAGGCGAGGGGGCAGATACTGAAGGCAGAGGGAAAACTCCCGGATATGCTTATAGCGTGCGTCGGCGGCGGGAGCAACGCTATGGGATTATTCTTCAGGTTCCTGAAGGACGATATAAAAATGGTCGGCGTAGAGGCCGGAGGCATGGGAATAAAGTCCGGCAGGCACGCGGCCCGCTTTGCAGGCGGGTCGCTCGGCGTTCTCCAGGGGACGAAAAGCTGGCTCCTTCAGGACGACGAGGGCCAGATACTTGAGACGCATTCGGTATCTGCGGGACTCGACTACGCATCCGTAGGCCCGGAGCACAGCTTCTACCGCGACAGAGGCAGGATAGAATATACATATGCCACGGACGATGAGGCCCTGGCGGCTTTCGACCTGCTCTCGCAGACGGAAGGAATAATTCCGGCGCTGGAATCTTCTCACGCCATCGCCGAGGCAGTGAAGCGCGCGCCGAGGATGAAGAAGTCCCAGGTGATAATAGTAAATCTGTCCGGCAGGGGAGACAAGGATGTTAACCAGGTTGCCGAGATGAGGGGGGTAAGGTTGTAATGTCCCGCATAGAGACAAAGCTTGCCGAACTTAAAAAGAAAGGCCGGGCGGCCTTTATTCCATACGTAATGGCGGGAGACCCGGACATTGAAACGACCGGAAAGATAGTCCTGGAACTGGAAAAATCCGGCGCGGATATTATAGAGCTTGGCGTCCCTTTCTCAGACCCGCTCGCCGACGGCCCCACCATCCAGCGCGCGGCCATACGCGCTCTCAAACAGAAAGCGAACCTGCGGAAGATATTCGCGCTGGTCAGGGAAATCCGGAAGGCATCCGAAATCCCCATCATACTGATGCTGTATTACAATCTCATACATAAATATGGCGAGGAGAGATTTGCGGACGACTCCGCAAAGGCGGGCGTTGACGGTTTCATCGTCCCGGACCTGCCGCCGGAGGAGGGGAAATCCCTTGCGGAACATTGTAAACGCCGCGGACTGGACCTCATATTCCTCCTTGCGCCGACTTCGGATAACGACAGGATAAAGCTTGTGGCGAAAAGCGGTGGCGGGTTCATATACTACGTCTCGCTTACAGGCGTTACAGGCGCGCGCGCGAGTATTGCATCAGGGGTGGATAAGGCCGTAAAAAAAATCAGGCGCATGAGCGGGAGGCCCGTCTGCGTTGGCTTTGGAATATCGACGCCGGAGCAGGCCTCCGAGATGGCAAAGATTGCCGACGGCGTAATCGTCGGCAGCGCGATAGTCGGGAAAATCGAGAAGGCCGCCGGCCCCGACGAAGCTGTAGCCAAGGCCGGGAAATTCGCAAGGGAGCTGAAGGAAGGGATTTTACGGGGCGGGCTCTGATTGTCCGGCTTACTCGAAATAGGGGTTCTGCCGTTTCTCCAGTCCGATAGTGGTATCGTCTCCGTGGCCGGGATAGACCTTCGTGTCGTCCGGGAGCCTGCCGAGCTTGTCTTTCAGTGAATGAATAATCGTGTTGAAGTCCCCGCCGGGGAGGTCTGTCCTGCCGATTGAACCCCAGAAGAGCGTATCGCCGGTGAAGACAAGGCTTGCCTGATTTACGTACAGGCTTATGCCGCCGGGTGTGTGGCCGGGCGTCTCGATAACCTCCATCTCCACGTCCCCGATTTTTATCCTGTCACCGCCTTTCAAAAAAACATCCGGCTTCGGCGGCCTGGCCGTCTGCATTCCGAAAAGCGCGGCCTGCGCGGCGGTATTCTTCAGGAGAAGTGCGTCATTTTCATGCACCATGACCTGCGCGCCGGTTTTGTCCTTAAGCTCCCTCGCCGCGCCGGCATGGTCGAAATGCGCATGGGTCAGGATTATATATTTAAGTTTCAAATCGTTTTCTTGCAGCGTTGCAGTTATTTTCTTAGCATCGTCGCCCGGGTCTATTGCCGCCGCCTCGCGCGTCGTCTCGGAGCCTATTATATAACAGTTTACCGCGAGCGGGCCGACCACGAGAGTCTTAAGAATCATTTCGCCTTTACCTTCCGTCTGTATGTATTGATTATGAACGACATCTCGTCGCTTTTCAGAAGATACAATATGAAAAAATAAACCGCCAGCCCGGCGGCTATTGCCGCGAAGACTATTCCGGCCTTCTGCGCCGTGTGTCCGTTTTGCGCCCACAGGTTGCCGCGTGCGATAAAATAACATGCAACTCCCATCACGGCTGACGCGAATGCGGTCTTCAGCCCGGATTTCAGTATCTTCCTGGCGCCTATCCTGCCCATTCTTTTCCTGAAGAGGAATAAAAGCAGGAACATGTTCACCGCGGAGGCGATTGCCGTTGCGAGCGCGAGGCCGCCGTGTTTGAGCGGGCCCATCAGAAGAAGGCTTAAAGCCGCGTTTATAAATACGGCTACAAATGCACCAATCAGAGGCGTCTTCGTATCGTGGAGCGAATAGAATGCGGCGTTAAGTATCCTGACGCCGGAATAGGCCCACAGGCCCGTTGAGTAGAACATGAGGGCGTAGGCGACGTTCAGCGTGTCGGCGTAGGTGAATGTGCCTCTCTGGAATAAAAGGCTTGTTATCGGGACTCGCAGGACTATTAGGCCCACCATCGAGGGTACCATTA